>JAESSL010000089.1 GCA_016764135.1 Alphaproteobacteria bacterium | reverse complement strand
GGCTGAAGCGACGCGTCTTGTTGGCGCCGGGGTTCGGGAAATTACGCTGCTCGGGCAGAATGTGAACGCCTATCATGGCGACGGGCTGGATGGTCAGGAGTGGGGCCTGGGCGCGTTGATTGAGCATATCGCGGCGGTGGGCGTTGAGCGAATTCGCTATACGACCAACCATCCGCTGGATGTCGACGACGCTCTCATCGCCGTCCATCGCGACGTTCCGCAACTGATGCCCTATATGCATCTTCCGGTTCAATCCGGCTCGGACCGAATTCTGGCGATGATGAACCGGCGGCATACGGCTGACGAGTATCGCCAGGTGGTGGCGCGTATTCGCGACGCACGCCCGGACATTGCGCTGTCGTCAGATTTTATTGTCGGCTTCCCCGGCGAAATGGACCGGGATTTCGCCGATACGCTGCGGCTGGTGTCGGATATAGGATATGCGCAGGCCTATTCGTTCAAGTATAGCCCGCGTCCCGGAACGCCCGCCGCGGCGGAAGAAAATCAGGTTCCCGAAGCGGTCAAGGAAGACCGCCTCGCCACGCTGCAGCAATTGGTGCAGTCGCAACAAATAGCGTTCAATGAAGCAAGCCGTGGCAAACGAATGTCGGTGTTGCTGGACCGGCCCGGTCGCTTCCCCGGCCAAATGGCCGGACGGTCGCCTTATTTGCAGGCGGTGCATGTCGACGCGCCCCCGGCGGTGATCGAGGAATTGATGGGCTCGGTCGTCGAATGCGAAATCGTGGACATTCACCCGGCCAGTTTGAAGGGCCGCATTATTGGTCTCGACGTTGAAGGCGGTTTTGTGGGTGACACTGCGGATGGCTCTGTGGGCGACGCCGCCGCGCGTGATGATATTGACCTTAAAACAGAAAGGGCGACGGCTTGAGCATTGTGGCGAGCGCCAACATGGATCCTGTTATTCAACTCCAGTTTGACGATAACAATTTGTTGTCCCTGTTGTTCGGCGAACATGACAAACATCTTGCCCGCATCGAGAAACAGCTGGGCGTATCGGTGGTTGGGCGTGGCAATCAACTGACCATCGAGGGCCCCGCAGAGGCGTCGGGCATGGCCCAACGCGCGCTGGAAACCCTGTATGCCCGATTGCGCGGCGGACAGGGCGTCGGGGAGGCGGAAGTCGACGCCGCCATTCGCATGGCTGGCGTTTCTCGCAGCGGCGTGGCGGATACCGGCATTCAGTTACGGCGGAAGACCATTCACGCCCGCTCGGCCGCGCAGGCGCTTTATATTGATGCGCTCGATAAAAACGACCTGACATTCGCGCTTGGCCCTGCCGGGACCGGTAAAACCTATCTGGCGGTTTGTGCGGCGGTTGCGATGATGGGGCAAGGCCAGATCGACCGAATCGTCCTGTCGCGCCCCGCCGTGGAGGCCGGAGAGCGTCTTGGCTTTTTGCCCGGTGATTTGCGCGACAAGGTCGATCCTTATTTGCGGCCGCTTTATGACGCCCTGCACGACACCATGACAGTGGATCAGGTCGCCAAGCAACTGGAAAGCGGCCAGATCGAAATTGCGCCGCTCGCCTTCATGCGGGGCCGGACGCTCGCCAATGCATTCGTGATTCTGGACGAGGCGCAAAACACGACCACGATGCAGATGAAAATGTTTCTCACCCGGTTTGGCGAAAACAGCCGCATGGTCGTGACAGGCGATTTAAGCCAAATTGATTTGCCGCGCGGCACGAAGTCTGGTTTACGCGATGCGGTGGAGAAATTGTCCGATGTTGAAGGCGCGACGTTTGTCCGGTTTACGGACAAGGATGTGGTGCGGCCGCCCTTGGTAGCGCGCATTATCCGCGCCTATGACAAGGCCGATGCGCACCGGGCGCGTAAACGGACGACGTCGGGTGAAAAAGTTGCTGATGAGCCGGACGGACCTGAATGACGCTTGTCGTTGAAATAACAAACCAGACAGGCGACTGGGCTGGATTGAACGATGAAAGCGTTGACGCCGCCGCGCAAGCGGTCTGGCGCGACGTGATGGAGCGCGGTGAATGTGAAGTCAGCGTCGTTTTGGCGGATGACGCCTTTGTTCAGGATTTAAACGCCCGGTTTCGTGGCGCGGACAAACCGACGAATGTTTTGTCCTTTCCCATGGATGCGGCTCCCGAAGACGCCGCCGACAGTCTGCCGACAGGTCAGGCGGGACGGCGGCATCTTGGCGATATTGTTCTGGCCTCGGAAACGATACAGCGCGAAGCCGTCACGCAGAACAAGAGCTTTTCGGATCATGCGCGGCATCTGGTCGTGCATGGCGTTCTTCACCTTCTAGGCTGGGATCACGAAGAAGACGCTGCGGCGACGCGAATGGAACGGCGGGAAATTAAAATATTGGCCGGGTTGAATATTGCGGATCCGTACGTCGTCGCGCCAAGCGAGGCGTTGTCATGAATGGCAATACAAGCGTGGCGCCCGTGACGCCCTCGCAAAAGACGACCTCGCAAAAGGCGCCCGGGACGGGCAGTGCAGCCAAGGATGGCGCGACGCCGCGACTTGGTCTCTGGGGTCGATTGCGCAGTGTGTTTGGTTTGCCCAACGGAGATACTACTCTCCGGGACACCTTTGAAGAGCTCATTGAAGAGCACGATGACGAGCGGGGGTCGATCGATCCCGGCGAACGGGCGTTGATCCGGAATATCCTGAACCTGAACGGGTTGTCTGCGGAGGACGTCATGGTGCCGCGCGCGGATATCGTTTCGATTGACGTCACCGCCTCGCTGGAAGATTTGGTCGCCTTGATCAACAAGGCCGCGCACTCCCGATTGCCGGTTTATCACCATAGCCGCGACGAAGTCATTGGCATGGTCCACATCAAGGACGTCGTCCGACAAATCAGCGCGCGCGAGAAATTCAACTTCCGCAAGATTTTGCGCAAGGCGATGTTTGTGTCGCCGACGATGCCGGTGATGGATTTGTTGATCCAGATGCAGCTGTCGCATTTGCATATGGCGCTTGTCGTTGATGAATTTGGCGGGGTCGACGGCCTTGTCACGATTGAAGACCTTATTGAACAAATTGTCGGCGAAATCGAAGACGAACATGATGTCTCCGACGGGCCGCGTCTGACGCCCACCGCCGATGGCTCTCTGATCGCCGATGCGCGCTTTCCGATCGCCCAGTTCGAAGCGGTCGTCGGGCCTGTTATGACCGATGAAGAGCGGGAAGATGACGTGGACACGCTCGCGGGTCTGGTGTTTACGGTCGCGGGGCGAGTCCCGAATCGGGGCGAACTCATCATCCATGAACCAACGGGCATCGAGTTTGAAATTCTTGACGCCGATCCCCGGCGCATCAAGCGGCTTCTGGTGCGAAACCTGCCCAAAAAAATCACGATCGCCGATATTGGATCTAACGCCGAC
The DNA here is from genome assembly GCA_016764135.1 of Alphaproteobacteria bacterium. Taxonomy (GTDB): domain Bacteria; phylum Pseudomonadota; class Alphaproteobacteria; order UBA8366; genus JABJJH01. The sequence goes on along the minus strand of JAESSL010000089.1, from coordinate 8,930 downwards.
GTTAACGAAGACGGGCAGTGATCCTGTCGAATTCGGCGTCGTCGCGCTGTGAACAGCTGGCCGCGCGGTTAACCGGCCTTGTGGGATGGCGTCGATACAGCGTCGCGCTCGTTTTGGGCGCCGCTGCGACGTTAGCATTGCCGCCGAGTTATCTGGCGCCTGTCCTCTTTATTGTCTTTCCGGCGGTTCTCTGGCTCCTGGGCGGCGCGCAAACCAAACGTCAGGCTTTTTGGACGGGTTGGTGGTTCGGGTTCGGCTATTTTTTTGCGGGGCTGTACTGGATCGGGTTTGCGCTTCTTGTCTTCGCGGCGAAGCATGCATGGTTGTTGCCGTTCGCCGTTCTTGGATTGCCCGGATTGCTCGCGATTTACAGCGGGTTGGCGTTTTTGATTGCAGGGCGTGGGCGCGGAATCGTGGCGCGGACGATTCTGCTTATTATCGCCTGGTCGGCGCTGGAATGGGTTCGGGGCGTCTTTCTGACTGGTTTTCCCTGGAATTTGATTGGCCAGTCCTGGGTCGGGTCGACCGCGCTGGCGCAATCCGCCGCCTTGTTTGGCGTCTATGGGCTCAGTTTTCTGGTGTTGGCGAGCGCTTGCGCGCCGGCGCTTGTCATCGCGAAATCCGCTTGCGTTCGCCGCGTTGCGCTTGCGTTCGCCATTGGCGTCCCGTTGTTGGCGTGGATCGGCGGCGAAATTCGTCTGTCCGGGGCGCCCGCGCCGGGTGAGGGTTTTGTCGATGGCGTGGGTCTTCGGATCGTGCAGGCCAGCATTCCCCAACGGGAAAAATGGGGTGCGGAATTCCGGAACCGTAATTTACGGCGCCATATCGCCTTAAGCATCAAGGATCGGCCTGATTGGGTGACTCATGTTATCTGGCCGGAAATGGCCGCAACCTTTTATGTCGAATCCGATCCCGAGACTCGCCGCGTTTTATCGAGCGCCGCGCCGCCGGGCGGCTGGCTTATCACCGGCGCGCCGCGGCGCGACGAGACAGGGTTGCATAACTCGGCGATTGCGTTGGACAGCCATGGCGCCATTGTGGGGGTTTATGACAAGTTTCATCTGGTGCCGTTTGGCGAATACGTTCCGTTTCGCGAATTTTTACCCTTCCAGAAATTAACCCACGGCGCAGGTGGGTATTCTCCCGGCCCGGGACCCCGGACAATTCAGTTTCCTGGATTGCCGCCGGTAAGCCCGTTGGTCTGCTATGAAGTCATCTTTCCCGGCGCCGTTATGGATCGACGCAATCCCGCTGACTGGATGCTGAACCTGACCAATGATGGTTGGTACGGGGCTACCGCTGGGCCGTACCAGCATCTCGCCATTGCGCAACTCCGCGCTATTGAAGAAGGCGCGCCGATGATCCGCGCCGCTTATACCGGCGTATCCGCAATAATTGATCCGTATGGTCGGATATTGCAGCGCCTGGGGTTGAACCAGGTGGGCGTGATTGATGCGGTGCTTCCGGAAGCCTTGTTCCCGGATGAGTATTCCCAAAGAACTTTATATGCAATTTTAGGTGAAAATTTGTTCCTATTAATGCTTTTGACGGCATCGATTATTTTATGGCTCTCCCGCAAATTGTATTAGTTAAATTCAATGCAAGAGAGCAAGGGTTTGCCTCCTTGACTGCGGTTGGGTCCATGATAAACCTGTCTTTGATTAATAAAACAATCGAGATTTCAGGGTAATTTATGATGACGGATACACGATGAGCACAGCAGATATGCGACGGTCTCCAGTCAGCGCGACCGGTCGCCCTAATCCGGTGGATATCCATGTTGGAAGCCGGGTCCGTCTTCGTCGCACGCTTCTGCGCATGAGCCAGGAAGAACTCGGCGACGCCATCGGGTTGACCTTCCAGCAGGTGCAAAAATATGAACGCGGCGCCAATCGAATTGGCTCCAGTCGGCTCTTCGACTTGTCTCGGGTTCTTGATGTGCCCGTGTCGTTCTTTTTTGACGACATGCCTGTCGTGGCTGTCAGCTCTTCCCCAAATTCGACGCCGGGCAAAGCCGATGCGCCGATTGATCCGTTTGAAGCCGACCCCCTCGCCAAGCGGGAAACGCTGGATCTGGTTCGGTCGTATTATGGGATCGCGAATCCGGTTGTCCGAAAACGGCTGTTTGAACTGGCCAAGGCGCTTGGAAACGCGGACGATATTTAACCGCGTTTGGCGCTATTTCGCCGAACCTTTTAAGAGAAACCTTGACCTTTAATAAGAAGATTGAGAATAGTCCGCGGGCGGGTGTTGTCATGTGTATGGGGCGACGTAAATTCGCGATGTTTTCTGAGGCGTTGGGTTTTAGGCATTGAAAGGATTTGCGTAGTGCGAGGCGATTTTCTGTTTACGAGCGAGTCTGTTTCCGAAGGTCATCCGGATAAGGTCAGCGACCGCATTTCGGACGAAGTAGTGAATGCGTTTCTGGCGGCGGACCCGTTATCCCGCGTTGGCTGTGAAACCTTATGTACGACGAACCGAATCATCGTCGCGGGCGAAGTGCGAGGCCCCGAAAGTCTGGTGAGTGCGGACGGCGTGGTGAACGCCGAGCTCCTTGAGACACTGGCGCGTAATGCGGTCCGCGAAATCGGGTATGAGCAAGATGGCTTTCACTGGAAAAACCTGACCTTTGAATGCCACCTGCATGGTCAGTCTGTAGACATTGCGCAGGGCGTCGATGCGGCGGGCAACAAGGACGAAGGCGCGGGCGATCAAGGGTTGATGTTTGGCTACGCCTGCCGGGAAACGTCTGTGTTGATGCCGGCGGCGATCCATTTCAGTCATGAAATTCTGCGAAAATTGGCGGAAGCGCGTCATAGTGGCGCGATCGAGGGACTGGGTCCCGATTCCAAAAGCCAGGTCACGCTGCGATATGAAAACGGCAAGCCGGTCGCCGCGACCTCCATTGTCGTCTCCACTCAACATGTTGAAGGCATGGACCAGGATCAGGTGCGGGAAATCGTCCGGCCTTTCGTCGAGGATGTCTTGCCCGAAGGCTGGATGTGCCCCGAGGCTGAATTTTATGTGAACCCGACGGGTCGTTTTGTCATTGGCGGCCCGGACAGCGACGCCGGTCTCACTGGTCGCAAGATCATCGTGGACACCTATGGCGGCGCGGCCCCTCATGGCGGCGGCGCGTTTTCCGGCAAGGACCCGTCCAAAGTCGACCGCTCGGCGGCGTATGCGGCGCGTTATGTCGCCAAGAACATTGTCGCGGCTGAATTGGCCGAACGATGCGTGATTCAGGTCGCCTATGCGATCGGCGTGTCTAAACCGTTATCGGTTTATATCGATACCCAGGGCACTGGCGTTGTGGATGACGACAAGCTCGAGGCCGCCGTCCAGGAAGTGATGGATTTGAGCCCGCGCAATATTCGCGAACATCTCCAGTTGAGCCGGCCGATTTATGTGCCGACCGCCGCTTATGGTCATTTTGGGCGCGAGCCTATGGCGGATGGCGGGTTTTCCTGGGAGCGGACCGATCTGATCGAGAGCTTGAAGGCGGCGCTGACCTGACCAGTACGACGGCGCAGGCGCGGCGGATCTTTTATGGCCGCCGCCACGGACGGCGATTGCGTCCAGGCCGGGCGAGTTTATTGGAAACCGGCCTGGCGCCGTTATCGATTGACGTCTCCAAACCACCGGTTGACCCGATTGCGCTGTTTGCGCCGCCGGTCACGGCGGCTTGGCTGGAAATTGGTTTCGGCGGTGGCGAGCATCTCGCGGCGCAGGCCGAGGCGCGACCGGATATCGGGTTTATCGGATGCGAGCCGTTTATCAATGGCGTTGCGCGACTCTTGTCGGATATCGATGGTCGCGGTCTGGATAATATTCGTCTGCATGCGGATGACGCGCGCGATCTCCTTGATGTTCTGCCGGAATCGTCAATTTCGCGATGCTTTATCCTGTTTCCCGACCCCTGGCCAAAATTGAGACACAACAATCGCCGGTTTGTGTCGCCGCAAAATCTGGACGCCGTGGCCCATGTTTTAGCGGATGGCGCGGAACTGCGGCTGGCCAGCGACCATATGGAATATATTCGCTGGATGTTGTTTCATGTTTTGCGCCATGACGCCTTCGAATGGCGATGCGAGGGGCCCGAGGATTGGCGCCGGCCGCCAGCGGACGCAAAACCGACCCGGTATGAACAAAAAGCGCTTTCTCGGGGCGATCCCTGCGTCTACCTGCGGTTTCGCCGGAAGGATCGGGAGTCGGCCTGTGGAACGTGATTGGGAGCGCGACCGGGTCGCCATTGACTCACGGCATGACAAAATGCTTGAGAATGGCGCAAAAGGCGCTTACATAAACCTTAGTAATCCCATAGCTGCTTATGCAGTCGAATGCGTGGGTGGGCTTGGACAGCCCGCCCTTTTTTAATTTCTGGACGGAACTGTGGTGGAATTGGATCCTGATCACCGGATCGATAGCCGGGCCGATACCCGAATTGACGATTTGATAGAGCCTTCTCTGGGCGATATGGGCTATGAGCTTGTGCGCGTGCAGTTGAGCGGGTCTGAGCGCCGGACGTTGCAAATTATGGCGGAGCGCGTCGATGGTGCCGACATGACAGTGGAGGATTGCGCGTCGATCAGTCGCGCCGTGTCAGCGATTCTTGACGTTGAAGACCCCATTCGCGGCATGTATACGCTCGAAGTCAGTTCCCCTGGCATTGATCGTCCACTCACCCGTAAAAAAGATTTTGAGCGATTTGCCGGACATCGGGTCCGGGTGGAGTTGCGGCGTCTGATCGACGGACGGAAGCGTTATAATGGAAAGATTGTGGGCGTGACGGCGGATATGCTGCGCCTGACCACCGACCAGGGCGAGGTTGAGGTGCCGGTGATGGAAATCGTCGCCGCTAAACTAATCCTTACAGACGACCTTATTGAAGCGTCGCAAGGCGGCGCGAAGCACGGATAGAGAAGACCAGGCGGCGCCCAATACGGCGAAAAGGGCGCTTTTCACAGGAAATTTGCTAAAAACAGACGGATACGACCATGGATACGGTTTTAAATCTTACGATGGAAATTCTGCAGGTTGCAGATGCGGTGGCTCGGGAAAAAGGCATCGAACGCGATTTGGTGTTGGAAGCCATGGAAGATGGAATCCAGAAGGCGGGTCGTTCCAAATACGGCCACGAACACGATATTCGCGCCACCATTGACCGCAAGACCGGCGATATTCAGTTGGCGCGGTATATGGAAGTCACCGACGAGGTGGAAAACGAGGTTACGCAGTTAACCCTCGACCAGGCGCGCGAACGCAAGGCGGACGCGGAACTTGGCGAATTTCTCATCGACCCGCTGCCGCCCATCGATTTTGGCCGTGTCGCGGCGCAAACCGCAAAACAGGTAATCGTTCAAAAAGTGCGCGATGCGGAACGCGAACGCCAATACGAAGAGTACAAGGATCGTGTGGGCGAAATCGTCAATGGTCTGGTGAAGCGCGTCGAGTTTGGCAATGTGACGATCGATCTGGGCCGATCTGAAGCGGTGCTGCGGCGCGATGAGTTGTTGCCGCGCGAACATTTTCGCCGAAACGAACGCGTTCGCGCCTATATTTTTGACGTGCGCCGCGAACCGCGCGGACCCCAGGTGTTTTTATCGCGGACGCACCCGCAATTCATGGCCAAGCTATTCGCTCAGGAAGTCCCGGAGATTTACGATGGGGTGATCGAAATTCACGCCGTCGCCCGGGATCCGGGCAGTCGCGCCAAGATTGGCGTGCATTCCAACGATAGCGGCATCGACCCGGTTGGCGCCTGCGTCGGCATGCGCGGCAGTCGTGTGCAGGCGGTTGTGGCGGAATTACAGGGCGAGAAAATCGATATCATTCCCTGGTCGTCGGACCCCGCGACATTCGTGGTGAACGCGCTGGCGCCCGCAGAGGTCGCCAAAGTCGTTCTCGATGAAGAGAAAAACAAGATTGAAGCGGTCGTGCCTGACGAACAGCTCAGTCTCGCGATTGGCCGACGGGGTCAGAATGTCCGTCTGGCTTCGATGTTGACCGGTTGGGACATCGATATCATGACCGAGGAACAAGAATCCGAGCGCCGACAGAAAGAATTCCTGACGCGCAGCGAAACCTTTGTCGAATGCTTGGACATCGATGATGTTATTGCGCATTTGCTGGTGACGGAAGGCTTTACGGAAGTCGAGGAAGTGGCTTATGTGCCGCTTGAAGATATATCCTCCATCGAAGGCTTTGACGACGACCTCGCAACGGAGCTTCAGACGCGGGCGCAGGCCTATCTTGAAGCCGAAAGTGAACGCCTGGTGGCGCAACGACGCGAGTTGGGCGTGACGGATGAGCTGGCGGCGCTTGAGGGTCTGAGCGAACCGATGCTTGTAAAGCTCGGTGAAAATGACGTGAAGACGATGGATGATTTCGCTGGCCTCGCGTCAGACGAGTTGACGGACCGGTCCGATGGCTTCCTCAAAGGGTTTGAGCTGACTGAAGACGCCGCCAATGATATGATCATGAACGCTCGGGTTTCGGAAGGGTGGCTGACGGCGGAAGAGCTTGTGGAAATGAAAGCGAAAGCCGCCGCCGAGGCAGCGGAAGCTAACGGAGAAGACGCTGCGGGCGATAAGACGTCGGAACCGGCGAGCGCTGAATGAGGAAATTTTGATTGGGACAACGCCAGGCGATGGATCGCGACGGCGAGAGCGATACAATGGAGGTGGCCGGGGACGCTGAAAGCGTTACTGAACCGCAACGCCGTTGTATTGTTACCGGGGGGCCTTTGCCCCTCTCGCAGAAGATCCGATTCGTCATTGGTCCCGATAATTCGGTGGTGCCGGATCTTAAAGGCGCGTTGCCGGGGCGCGGAATTTGGTTGAGCGCCGACAGGATAAGCATTAAGACGGCGTGTCAGCGGAATTTGTTTGCACGTGCGGCTCGACAAAAAGTGCGTGTGACTGAAGATTTAGCGGATCAAATTGAAGCGCTTCTTGTACAGCGCTGCGTTGAATTGCTCGCATTGGCGCGCCGCGCCGGTCAGGCGGTGGTGGGATACGCGAAGGTTGAGGGGTGGGTGCGAAGCGGTAACGCGTCGTATCTGCTTGCTGCGACTGACGCGGCGGAAAATGGACGAAGAAAGCTGAGTGGGATCGCGTCGGCGCCGCCCAGTATTGATGTGTTACGACGCGACGAACTTGGTGCGGCGTTTGGCCGTGATTCGGTGGTGCACGGCGCATTGGCGGCGGGCGGATTGGCCGAAAAGTTCGCGGAAACGGCGAGGCGGTTGGCGGGGTTCCGGCAAGCGACGACGAACGAGGAAAAGAATGAGTGACAGCAAAGAACAAGACGGAAAACTGAGCTTGAGCAAGCCGGGCCGTCTGGAATTGAATAAAACGATTGAGTCCGGTCAGGCCCGGCAAAGCTTTAGTCATGGCCGGTCAAAATCGGTCAAGGTTGAGGTGAAGCGGAAGCGCACCTTTGAGCGGGGCGTCAGTGGCCGGATGCAAGAGGTCAAAAAGGGCGAGGTTCCCGTGGAATCCGCGCCCGTTGTTGCGCCGCCCATCGAAGTCGCCCCTAGCAGTCTGACGGATAAAGAGCGGGAAACCCGGATTCGCGCGCTGCATGGCGCCGCCGAGGACACTGAGCGCAAACGGATTGAAGATCAGGAAAGCCGTCTGAAGGCGGAAGCCGAAGAGAAAAAGAGAAAGCAGGACGACGCTCGCTGCGCTGAAGAAGAAGCGCGGAAAAAGGCGGAAGCCGATGCGCGCGCCAAAGCGGAAGCAACGGTGGCCGCCGTTGCGCCGCCAGCAGAAAAACCGACGCTTCGGGCCGCGGCCCCGGCAAAACCAGCGCCGAAAATGGAAGAATCGCCACGCGCGGGGAAAATAGACGCGAAGCGCCCGCAAACGACGCGGTCGCGTCAGCAACCACGTCGGCGCACCAGCAGTAAGCTTACCATTGCGCAGGCGCTGGAGTCTGAGGATGGCGCAACAGAGCGCGGTCGCAGCATCGCCGCGTTGAAGCGCGCGAGAGAACGTGAAAAATTACGCGCGCGTCAAGCGGCGGGCGGCATCGAGAAAACAAAAATCGTTCGCGAAGTCATCATTCCCGAGAACATTACGGTTGGTGAACTCGCCAACAGAATGGCCGAACGCGCGAATGACGTGATTCGGGCCTTGATGAAGCTCGACGTGATGGCGAGCGTCGATCAGGTGATCGAAACGGATATCGCTGAATTGATCGTGACCGAATTTGGACATACGCCCAAGCGCGTCGCTGAATCCGATGTTGAAATCGGCCTGGACGCCGTCGAAGAAGAGGACGAGTCCTTGCTCGCGCCGCGTGCGCCGGTGGTGACGATTATGGGTCATGTCGATCACGGCAAGACCTCGTTGCTGGACGCCCTGCGTCATACCGACGTTGTCGCAGGCGAGGCTGGCGGCATCACCCAGCACATTGGCGCCTATCAGGTGAACCTGTCGAATGGGGCCCAGATTACATTTTTGGATACGCCGGGCCATGAAGCCTTTACGGCGATGCGGTCTCGCGGCGCCAAGGTTACCGATATCGTGGTGCTGGTCATCGCGGCGGATGACAGCGTTCAACCGCAAACGATTGAAGCCATCAGCCATGCGAAGGCCGCTGGCGCGCCGCTGATCGTGGCTATCAACAAGATTGATCATCCAAACGCGGACGCCCCCCGAATTCGCAACGAATTGTTGAGTTACGAAGTCGTGGTGGAAAGTCTTGGCGGCGACGTTCAGGACATCGAAATTTCCGCGACGGAAAAAACCAATCTTGACGGGCTTGAAGAAGCAATTCTGTTGCAGGCCGAATTGATGGAGCTGCAGGCGAACCCGGACCGGTCCGCTCAGGGCGCCGTCGTTGAGGCCAAGTTGGAAAAAGGTCGAGGTTCTGTGGCGACCGTTCTCGTGCAACGCGGAAAATTACGCATTGGCGATATTTTC
>JAESSL010000088.1 GCA_016764135.1 Alphaproteobacteria bacterium | reverse complement strand
GCCTGCCGGTAGACCTTGTCGACCACATCGCCCGCCGCAAAGACGCCGGGAATATTCGTGGCCGTACTATCGGGGGCATGGAGGATATAGCCTTCGTCATCCATATCCACATGCCCTTTGAAGATCCCTGTCGCCGGGTCGTGTCCAATAGCGATAAACACGCCGCTCACCGCCAGATCCGTTGATTCGCCGGTTTTAACGTTGCGCACGCGCGCGCCCGTAACGCCGAGCGGATCCGTGTCGCCCAGCACCTCGTCGAGCGTATGATTCCACAACACTTCAACTTTTGGGTTTTTGAACAAGCGGTCCTGCATGATCTTTTCGGCGCGGAATTGGTCTCGACGATGAATCACGGTCACTTTGCTGGCGAAATTGGTTAAGAACAGCGCTTCTTCAACGGCGGTGTTGCCGCCACCGACAATCACGATTTCCTGTTCGCGAAAAAAGAACCCATCGCATGTCGCGCAAGCGGAGACGCCAAAGCCCATATAAGTTTGCTCGGTGTCCAGTCCCAACCAGCGCGCCTGCGCGCCTGTGGAGATGATGACCGAATCAGCGATGTAGGTATCGCCGCTATCACCCTGACAGACAAACGGCCGTTTCGAAAAGTCAACGCTGGTGATGATATCAGCGACGATATCCGTACCCACATGCTCCGCTTGGAGGCGCATCTGTTCGACCAGCCACGGCCCCTGCACCGCATCGGCGAAACCGGGATAATTCTCAACGTCCGTCGTGATGGTCAGTTGGCCGCCGGGCTGCAAACCCGCAACCAGCATCGGCGCAAGATTGGCGCGCGCGGCGTAAATCGCCGCCGTATATCCTGCGGGTCCTGAACCGATTATGAGAACTTTCGTATGCCGTTGCTCGCTCATTTGGACAGCGCCTTTCCTGCGAATTTAACTGGATTTTCGATTGCGTGGATTTTCCTTAACCCTGACCTTAATTCGACGCAAGATAAATGCCTGCGCCCAAAATCGATCATCCACTGTATCGATCCATTCTTTCGGGACAAGCGCATTGGTTTACCTTGTTATTTTTTACAAACATCACCAGCATGGCGAAATATTGCAGGCGTCGCCATTTTGTGACGCTATCTAGGGGGAATCACGATGGCGGACTTCAAGAAAATCGGATTTATCGGGACCGGCGTCATGGGCGGGCGCATGTGCCGCAATCTGGCGACCAAGATCGGCGTCCCCGTGATCGCCTATGATCGAGACCCTAAAAACGTCGCCGCGTTGGCCGATGCGGGCGTCATCGCCGCCGCGAGCGTTGCGGAGATCGCCGCCGAAGCTGATCTGATCATCCTGTGCCTGCCGGGAGAGCCACAAGTGCGCGCCGTATGCCTGGGTGAAAACGAAGGTGGCAATGACGGATTGCTGGTCAATGTTCGCGCGGGTCAGACAATTGTCGACATGACCACCGCCACCGCTGGCGTTGCGCGCGAAGTTGCGGAAAAATTCGCGGAAAAGTCAGTCGACTTCGCCGATGCGCCCATCGCAAAAGGCGTCTCCGCCGCACAAGATGGCACGCTGAGCATCATGGTCGGCGCCTCCAAGGAAGTATTCGACCGTATTCATCCCGCCATGTCGTGTATGGGTGCGGGAATCACCCATTGCGGCGACATTGGAGCCGGTCAGGTGATGAAATTGATGAACAACATGGTTGTTTTCATGAACACCGCCGCTTTGGCCGAAGCCTTGGCGATTGGTCGACGCGCTGGCGTGGACGGCGAATTGTTGTTCGAAACCCTGTCGAAAGGTTCAGCAGACAGTTTCGTCCTGCGCAAACACGGTATGGAATACATGATGAAGGATAATTTTCCGGATGATGTGTTCCCGGTCACTTACTCGCTCAAGGATGTCGGATACGCTTTAAAACTAGCCGACGAACTGGGCGTAGATGCAAAGAGTGCGCGCGTCGCTCAGGAATACCTGAAGGCTGCAGACGACGCAGGATACGGCAAGCTTTATGGACCTGTCATATACAAGGTCATCGATAAATAACGCCCAACACGGCGCCGCGTAATTTTACTTAACGAAGCTATAGGACATGTCCGAGACGAAGATCACAAAACCAGAGTTCACCCGAAAAAAACTTACTCAGGATGAACTCGACGCCATCATGGATAGCCACGCCAAATTTCTCGACAACGTCGAAGGCGGCAGGCGCGCCATATTGAAACTGCTGGATATGTCCTATCTTGATCTATCGAACCGCAATCTGAGCACGGCGGATTTTACGGGCGCTAATTTGAAGGGCGCGCATCTTCTGGGCGCTAATCTTGATTCAGCAATTTTATACGCTGCGGACCTCAGCGAAGCGAAAATGCAACGGTCGATCCTAAACCGCTGTGATTTGCGGGGCGCCTGCATGCGGAAGACAAACCTGTCCGCCGCCTCCTTGACCGAGGCGGATCTACGCGCGGGCATTTTATACAACCGCGATAAAAACGGCGATTTAACCCTGGTGTCTACAGACAATGAGGACACCATCCTGAGCGGCGCAAAACTCAAGGACGCGGACCTAAGCGGCGCGCGAATGGGCGACGCTGTCGTCATCGAAACGGATCTAACCGACGCAAACCTATCCGACGTCAACCTATCCCGCGCGGATTTAACGGCGGCGACCTTGGTCGGCGCCAATCTCGAAGGCTGCGATTTGAGCGACGCCAACCTCTCTGACGCAGTCCTGCATGGCGCTATTTTGACCAATGCGTGGCTGGACCGAACCAATCTGACAGGTGCGGATCTGGTCTGCGCCATTCTCGACGGCGTTGATTTTTCTAAAACCGATATTTCCCGCGCCTCTATTCCACGGGAGTTTCGCGCCAGCGATTCCGAATTGGCGGGCATTCTCGACGACCACCATGACTGGGTGATTTCAAAGGGGAAAGATGGAAAGCGCGCTGAATTTCCGCGCTATGACCTGTCGGACAAGGACCTTATGACAGTCAATCTCTCCATGGCGGATTTATCCTATAGCCGCTTGCGGGGCGTAAATTTATCGCGCGCGCATTTGATCATGGCGGATTTGCAGCACGCGGATTTGCGCGGCGCAGATTTGAGCTATGCGGATTTGCGCGGCGCGCGTCTCAGCCGCGCTAATTTATCATCGGCTAATTTGACGGGCGCCAAAATTGGACCGGTGCCGCTTCATGGCACCATTGGTCAACAATGGACGGCTAATCTGGATAGCGCCCGGCTTCACGACGCTAATTTGACCGGCGCCGACTTAACGGAAGCCAGTTGCATCGGCGCCCATTTCATCGGCGCTAATCTGAGTGACTGCATCTGCGAAAAGACCAATTTCTCTGATGCTGATCTTGAAGACGCCAATTTAAAAGACACAGATATGAGCACGGCGGAATTGCAGGGCGCCAACGGCGTAAGAATTACCAAAAACAACAGCTCCGCATAACATCGCTGTGTCATAATTGGCGCAAAATCCGCTATATTTACGCGAACGTCTAAATATTACGCAAACGTCCATGTCCGCAAATCACGGGTCCCCATATCACGGGCAACATAACGTTACAGGGAGCAGCACATGTCCAAAATCAAAAGAACTGACCATCGCCGGCGGCGGTTTATCCAGGGCGCTGTGGCCGGCGCGGCGATTACCGCGTTTGCGCCCTCCCGGTTCGCCATTGGCGGGACCGCCAAGGTTAAGGTCGGAATCTTGCTACCCTACAGCGGAACCTATGCGTTTCTGGGCGAAAAAATTACCGCCGCCATGAAATTCGCCATCGCACAAGCGGGCGGCAAACTGGGCGGCAGGGACATCGAATTTGTCCAACTCGACAGCGAGGCCAAACCGCCCAAGGCGACCGAAAACACCAACAAGCTGATTACCGGCGAAAACGTCGACTTCCTGGTCGGGCCGGTCCATTCCGGCGTCGCCATGGCGATGGCGAAGATCGCGCGGGAAGAGAATGTCATCACGATCGTGCCGAACGCCGGCGCGAATCAACTAACCGGCCCTCTCTGCGCGCCCAATATTTTTCGAACCTCATTCTCTAATTGGCAGCCCTCCTTCCCCAGCGGCAAGGTCGTGTATGACGACGGACATCGCAATGTCGTCACCATGGCGTGGAATTATGGCGCCGGAAAACAGGCGCTCGGCGGATTTTCGCAGGGTTTTGAAGACGCCGGCGGCAAGATCGTCAAACAGATCCTGACGCCCTTCCCGAAGGTTGAGTTTCAAGCGTATTTGACCGAGATTGCCGCACTGAAGCCGGACGCAGTGTTTGTGTTTTACGCGGGCGGCGGCGCGATCAAGTTCGTCAAGGATTACGCAGCCTCCGGATTGAAAGACAAAATCCCCCTCTACAGCTCCGGCTTCCTGACCGAGGGCACCCTGAAAGCGCAGGGCGCAGCGGCGGAGGGTATCAAGACCACGCTGCATTATTCCGAAACGCTCGATAACCCGGCCAACCGCATCTTCCGCCCCGCTTTTGAAAAAGCGACCGGAAAAAGCGCCGACGTATTTGCGGTTCAGGGCTACGACACCGGTTTACTCCTGTTGCAGGCCATGAATGCAGTCAAAGGCGACACAGGCGCGCAGAAAGAAATCATCACGGCGATGGAGAATGCAGTGATCGACAGTCCGCGTGGAAAATGGACGTTTTCAGCCGCGCACAACCCGATACAGGATTTCTACCTGCGCCAGGTCGTTGATGGACAGAACAAGGTTTTGGGCATCGCACACAAGGCGTTAAGCGACCTCGCCAAAGGTTGCCGGATGGGCTGAACCGGCCCCGAAAAGCCCTCGGTCCATAACTGCCGGGGGCTTTTCGTTTGCGCTGTCCCACGACCGCGCTATACCGGCACGTCATGGATATATCGTTTTTTCTGATTCAAGCGCTGAATGGCGTCCAGTATGGTTTTTTACTGTTTCTGGTCGCCAGCGGGCTGACGCTGATTTTTGGCATCATGGGCGTTATCAATCTCGCCCATGGCTCCTTCTATATGATCGGCGCCTATCTGGCCTATTGGTTGACCGGCCTCACCGGAAGCCTGCTGCTAGCAATTTTACTAGGCCTTCCCCTCGCGGTGCTCACTGGTTTGGCGATTGAGCGCTTCGCGATCTCCCATCTCTATACACGCGATCATTTGTATCAAGTATTGCTCACCTACGGCCTGATTCTGATTTTCAACGAGATGCAGAGCATACTCTGGGGGAACGACCTTTACGGCGTCGCGATTCCGGAGATGTTGACCGGATCGATCCGCCTCACCGAAACGCAATCCTATCCGGTTTATCGACTTTTCGTCTCGCTAGTCTGCATTCTGGTCGCGCTCGGGATGCTCCTGACAATCCAGAAAACCAGATTGGGCATGATGATCCGCGCCGGAGCGAGCAATCGCGAGATGACCCAGATTTTAGGACTCAACATCAAGCAGCTATACGCGATTGTGTTTGGCGCCGGGGCCGGGTTGGCCGCCTTTGCGGGCATGATGGCCGCCCCAATCGAGGCCGTGTATCCGGGCATGGGCGAAGGCATTTTGATCACGTCATTTGTCGTTGTCGTCATTGGCGGCATTGGATCCATCAAAGGCGCTTTTTTCGGCGCCATGCTGATTGGACTGGCCGACACATTCGGCAGCGTTCTGGTTCCCGACTATTCCGGAATCGTCATTTATGCACTGATGGCGTTGGTGTTGCTGTGGCGCCCTCAGGGCCTGTTCGGGCAGCGGGTCTGAGCCATGACGAACCTGCGCCCAACGCGACTTTATCTCCTGATTGCGCTCTGCATTGTAATCGCGGTCGGGCTTTTCCCGCTGTTCGGCGAAAAGTTTCATATCCTGCTGGCCACCCGTATTTTCATACTCGCCATTTTCGCCATGAGCCTGAACCTGTTGATCGGTTTCACCGGGTTAATCAGCTTTGGCCATGCAGCTTTTTTTGGGGCGGCGGGATATATCCTCGCCTTCGTTGCGCCCGAAGACGGCGCGGCCGCATTCTGGTGGTCGGCGCCGCTGTCGATTGGCGGCGCGGCGCTGCTGGCGGCGGGCATTGGTTGGATGTCGATCCGCACATCGGGCGTCTACTTCATCATGATTACGCTCGCCTTCGCGCAGATGCTGTATTTCTTTTTCAACGATTCGCCCTATTTCGGTGGGTCGGATGGCGCGTTTATCTATTTCAAGCCATCCCTCGCCATTGGATCATTCGACCCCGTAAACCTCGACAATCGCGTGCACTTTTATTACCTCGCGGCAATTCTGGTTCTCGTGGTCTGGGCGTTTCTGGCGATGCTGCTGCGCTCCCCCTTCGGACAAGTCATCAAAGGATTGCGGGCCAATGAACCGCGCATGCGCGCGCTGGGCTACCCAACGCAACGCTACAAACTGGTCAGTTTTATCATCGCCGGTGGATTGGCCGGACTGGCGGGCTATCTGAACGCCGCGCAATCGGGATATATCAGCCCGGCGCATCTGGGATGGCAGGAATCCGGTTCCGTAATGATGATGGTCATACTGGGCGGCATGGGGTCGTTGCACGGTCCTATTCTGGGCGCGTTCACCTTTGTCCTTCTGCACGACATCCTGCGCGATCTGAGCCAACACTGGCTCTTGTTGATGGGGGGCGTCATCGTCGCAATCGTGCTGTTTTTACCCAATGGTCTTGCGGGTCTTTTCACCCGAAAACGGATCCCGCAGCGGGACGACGACCATGACTGATCCGACCATGCGCGACCCCATCCTATCCATTAAAGGCCTGACCAAACGGTTCGGCGCGTTGGCCGCTGTGGACGATGTCTTTCTCGACTTCGCAAGCGGCGAGACCCACGCCATCATCGGGCCCAACGGCGCGGGCAAGACGACATTGATAAATTTACTGTCCGGCGACTTACCGCCAACCACGGGAACCATCCACCTGCTGGACCGCGACGTCACCGCCTTGGCGCCGGATAGAAAATCCCAACTGGGCATTGGTCGGACGTATCAGAAAACCAATATCTTTCCCGACGAGACCTGCTTTCAGAATTGCTGGCTCGCGGCGCAATCCCGCCTGCCGTCCTCCATGCGGTTTTTCCGCCGGGCGCATCGCCGCGCCGATATTCGCGCCGCCACGGAACGCGCCTTGGCGCTATGCAATCTCGACGCCCGCGCGGACGTCATCGCCGGGCATCTGAGTTACGGCGAACAGCGCCAGTTAGAAATCGGCATGACCCTGGCGACCGATCCCAAAATCCTGTTGCTGGACGAACCGCTCGCAGGCATGAGCGCAGAGGAATCCGTGCGAACCATGGCGCTGCTGACCAGTCTGGCGGAGAATTTGACGTTGATCCTGATCGAGCATGACATGGATATGGTGTTCGCCTTCGCCCAGACGATCACGGTCATGGTCAATGGTCAGGTGCTGGAAACCGGAACGCCCGCACAAATCCGCGCCAGCGCCGCCGTGCGCGACGCCTATCTGGGACACGGCCCAACCGAACAGGGCGCAACACCATGACCGCCCCCCTCGTTCACGCGGTCGGGTTGCATACTTATTACGGTGAAAGCCACATCCTGCGCGGCGTCGATTTGACGATCCATCGCGGCGAGACAATCAGCCTGATGGGGCGCAATGGCATGGGCAAAACCACGTTGCTGCGCTCAATCATGGGATTAACGTCGCCGAGACGCGGAACCGTCCGGATAGACGGCGCAGATATGACAGGCGCGCCCACGCATGTAATCGCAAAACAGGGTATCGCCTATGTGCCGGAGGATCGCGGCATTTTCCCCAATCTTTCCGTTCTCGAAAATCTCGTCATGGCGTCACGGCCCGGGAAT
>JAESSL010000087.1 GCA_016764135.1 Alphaproteobacteria bacterium | reverse complement strand
ATTCAAAAAATATCAGAAAAACGTCCCGCCCCTTGATCCGCGCCATATCGGATTTCGCGAGCGGTTTTGGCGAATCCTCTCGTTTCCGGGTCTGCGTCTCCACCAAAAACTCCACCTGGCGCGCATAGACCGGCGTCACGGGTAACGAGAACCAGCCTTCGGTATGGATATCGTCGCTGGACATGCCAATGGCGTAAATTCCGATCATCGCCAATGATACGGCCCCGGTCCCCCGGCGCAGTCGTTTATCCTGAAATCCGGAAATTACTGTTTTTGTCGCATATCCAATCGCGAACAGGAAAACCGTAATGAAAACATCCGCGATGACGCCACCAAGGAGGAGGCGCCAAAACGGCGTCACCTCAATCATCATGGAGACCACATTGGGCACATGCCGGATGTCCCAATACAGGTTGATCGGTCGACCAAACAGAGCCGGCGCGGTCACATCTGCGTAGCGACCAATCGACAGGACGACAAATACAAACGTCACGAAGATTGTCGACTTCCAGCCGAACCGGTTTCGTATCTCCATCGTGACCGCAATGGCGAGGAGTATAACGAACAACTCCACCGATAATTCCGGCGCCAGGCGAATCCAGGGCGTGGGCCAGACATTGTGCAACGTCAGAAGCACATTGAAGAACATCACCGCCAGAATTACCCGCACAGGCATCGCCATCGCCACGTTCCCGTCAATCAGTCGGCGGTAAGATAGGCTTTATTGACCACGTTCTCCGGGTCGACTTTGCCATCAAAGATATCCAGCACATTTTGCGCGCAGGCGACGGCCATGCGGTTGGCCGCTTCACTGGTGACGCCCGCGATGTGGGGGCTGATGACGACATTCTCCAGAGTGAACAGCGGATGATCTTTGTTCGCCGGCTCCACCGCCAGCACATCCAGGCCCGCCCCGCGAATCCCGGCCGAGGATAGCGCGTCATACAGCGCGTCCTCATTGACGATGTTGCCGCGCGCCGCATTGACCAAAATAGCGCTGGGCTTCATGAGCGCCAGTTCCGCCGCGCCGATCGTGTCGCGGGTCTCCGGGCTCAAGGGCAAATGCAGCGTGACATAATCCATATCGGGCAAGGCGTCATTGAGGTTGGAAACCGGCGTGTACCCCGCCGCGCGAATAACCTCATCGTCAACAAAGGGATCCAGCACGAACACGTTCATTTCAAACGCGGCGCAGCGCGGCGCAACGCGCGATCCAATTCTGCCAAAGCCAACGATCAATACATTTTTCCGCCACACTTCAATCGCGTGCATGCCAAGACGATAGTCCCAGTTTCCCTTGCGCACTTCCTGATCGTGCTTGAAGCCTTCCTTGGCGAGTTCGAGCATCATGTAAAACGCCGCCTCGGCCACAGCGACAGAATTCGCCGTTCCCACAATCGTCAGGGCGGCGCCATGCGCGTCCAGCGCCGGAATATTAATGCTGTCATAGCCAACGCCAAACCGTGAGACGACTTTAAGCTTTGGCGAATTCTCGATAATTTTCGCCGTAATATCCGCTGTCCGAACGGTAATCCCATCCACATCGCGCATTTTTTCCAGTAGATTCTGCTCGGAGACGTCGGTCACCGCTTCATAAACGACGTCATCACGCGCATCGAATAAATCCGTTGCGGCCTTGGGCATGGGGCCAGCCATCAAGACTTTGTATTGATTCATATTTTCTACTTCCCAAACATTCAAATTCCACCTTAGTTTTGCCATGAAGCCGTTGGAAAACACCAGCAACAACCGCATCTCCCGGGGCGCCTATTGGCCTTTTCTCACCGCACTCTATATTTTCTCCGACGGGCTAATTCATAGCCTGACCACATTGATGATATTACGGGAGCAAGACATGACCGATGAACCGGCGTTTTCCGGCCTGCGCGTTATTGATTTTTCACAAGGGATTGCGGGTCCCCATTGCGGCATGCTGCTCGCTCAACACGGGGCAGAGGTAATCAAGGTCGAGCCTATTGGCGGAGACTGGTGCCGGGAACTGGGAAAACGCTACGGCGATTTATCCGCAAATGCTGTAATTTATAACCTTGGCAAACACAGCATCGCCTTGGATTTAAAAAATCCGGAGGGGTTGGAAATCGCCAAAACGCTTTGCGCATCGGCCGATGTCATCATCGAAAATTACCGGCCCGGCGTCATGGCCCGATTTGGTCTGGATGAAAAAAGCATCCGCCCGACGAACAAAAAGGTGATCTATTATTCCGTCACGGGATTTGGCCAGGAAGGTCCGAACTCCAAACTGCCCGCCACCGACTCGGTCGTCCAGGCGTATTCCGGTTTAATGTCGGTCAACCTTGACCATCGCGGCGTTCCACAGCGCATCGGCATTCTGGCGATCGATATCTCTACGGGCCTCTATGGATTTCAGGCGGTCAGTGCAGCCCTGTACCGACGCGCGATGAAAGGCGTTGGCGCGCATATCGAATCCAGCCTTATGGAGGCGGTCGGCGCTTTCCAATCAGCGAAAATGATCGAATATGTGAAGGAAGGGTCTGAAGTCACCTCCCCTGGCGTTCCCGTTGGCACCTTTAAGGCGAAAGACGGCTTTATCAACGTCAACGCCCGTCGCGATGCGCATTTTGCATCACTCTGCACGCTGATCGGACGAGAAGAACTGGCCACCGACCCGCGCTACGCAACCGCACTGGCGCGCGGTGAACATGAAGCTGAATTGATGACGCTGATGCGGGAAACCATGACCGGGCGGACCGTGGCCGAATGGAACAAGGCGCTCAATGAGGTCGATGTGCTGAACGCGCCAGTTCACGATTACGGCGATTATCTGGACGACCCCCATGTACAGGCGATCAACGCCGTCGCCTGGGTGGATCATAGTGGGATAGGCAAAATTCCAATGCCCAACACACCGGGCCTGCCGCCTGCCAAAACCGGCGACCCGCTGTCGCATAGCCCCCATCTTGGCGAACACACCACCGCCGTATTACGCGGCATGGGATTGTCCGACGACAAAATCAACGCTTTGAGCGACAGTGGCGCGGTCCTCGCCCTGGAAACAAAAGCGGCGGCGGAATAATTTAATCCGCCGCCGTTAATGCGGTTTCGCTGACGTCTGGCTTGTCGGTCAGGCGTCGGCGAAAGACTTCCCGGAATCAGCCAATTCCTTAATCAGCGTGGCGGGTTTCCAGCGTTCGCCATATGCTTTTTCCCATTCGCACATGGTTTCATAGATTTTTTTCACACCAATCTGATCGGCCCAATACATCAATCCGCCGCGATATCGGGGGAAGCCAAATCCATATAGCCACATGATATCGACGTCACTGGCGCGGTAGGCGATGCCTTCCTCAAGGATTTTCGCCGCTTCATTGATGGATGAAAACAACAGGCGCTGTAAAATTTCCTCATCGGTGAAGTCATGCGGCTCAACGCCCAGTTTACGGCGCGTGTCTTCGATCACCTTGACGACTTCAGGGTCCGGATACGGGGTCCGGTCACCGGGTTTGTAATTGAACCAGCCACCGCTGGTTTTTTGCCCATAGCGGCCCATTTCATAGAGCCGGTCGGGGATCGGTAGTTTGCGAAATTCATTCGGGCTTTCAACGGCGCGGCGTTTCCGGACCGCATAACCGATATCCAGGCCGGCAAGATCGCCAACCGCGAACGGTCCCATGGGATAACCGAAATCGATCATCACCTTGTCGACCTGCTCTGGCATGGCGCCGTCTTCGATCAGAATATTCATTTCAGTCTGGAACGGCATTCTGCTGCGGTTCGCCAGAAACCCATCACAATTGCCGCACACCGCGCCAACCTTTCCGATACGCCGACCGATTTTCAACGCGGTGACGACGGCTTCCTTGGATGTGTTTTCGCCGCGCACAATCTCCAGTAACTTCATGACATTGGCCGGGCTTAAAAAATGCATCCCCAGGACAGCTTCAGGGCGTTTTGTCGCCCGCGCAATTTGATCAATATCCAGCGTCGAGGTGTTGCTCGCCAAAATCGCACCGGGTTTCATCACCGCGTCGAGTTTGCCAAACACCTCTTCCTTAACGGACATCTCTTCAAACACCGCCTCGATCACCAGATCAGCGTCGGCGATATCCTCATAGGCGAGAACGGGGTCGATCAACGCCAGACGCTTGTCCATTTCCGCCGCATCAATACTACCGCGCTTGATGCTGGTTTCGTAATTCGCCTTGATCTTCGCCATGCCCTCTTCGAGAAACTTCTTGCTGATTTCCAGCAACTTTACGGGAATGCCGGAATCCGCAAAGCACATGGCGATGCCGCCGCCCATGGTGCCGGCGCCGACAACGGCCGCCAGCTTCACATCCACCGGAACGATGGATTTGTCGATATCGGGTATTTTTGCGGCCTGGCGTTCGGAGAAAAACGCGTATCGCAGAGATTTCGCCTCTTCGCCATTCACCAGTTCCTGAAACAACTCGCGTTCCCGCGCGACGCCCTCATCGAACGGCAGGGATACGGCGGCCTCCACACAGAGGATGCAATGATAGGGCGCGATCTGGTTGCGCGCGCGCCGTTCAATTTTCTTCCGCATCGCGTCGAAGATGCCCGAGTCGACATTCTCAACTTTCTCATTCATTTGGGAAATACGAGGAATGGGCCTCTGATCCGCAATTTTTTCAGCAAAGGCGATCGCCGCGCTCTTTAAATCACCGTCGGCGACGACTTCATCAATAATACCCAACTCACCGGCTTCGCGAGCGGGAACATGGCGCCCCGTCACAATCATTTCCAACGCTGCTTCCGGTCCAATGAGACGCGGCAGACGCTGCGTGCCGGCGCCGCCGGGCAGGATTCCGATCAGGACCTCTGGCAATCCCACTTTCGCGCTTTCAACGGCGACTCGATAATGGCAGCCCAGCGCGGTTTCAAGCCCGCCGCCCAACGCATAGCCATGAATCGCCGCGACAATCGGCTTTTCAGAATTTTCAAAGAGCTCTCGGTAATTCGACGCAATCTTGCTGCGTGGCTTGCCGAGGAACTTGATGTCCGCTCCAGCGATAAAACTGCGTCCGGCGCCGATAAGGACCATCGCTTTCACGTCCGGGTCGGCGATGCCTTTTTCCACGCCCTCGACCATACCTTCCGGCACACCGGGGCTGAGCGCGTTCACGGGTGGATTATTTACGGTAATAACCCCGATTGACCCAATTTTTTCGTATTCCACCAAATCAGACATCTTTGTCCCTCATGTCACCGCCCGCAGGCGCGCAATTGATCAATAAAGACGTCCAGATTGAGTACGACGCCCCGCCCATATTCGTAAATCAGAATAACGCCAATTGGCGAATAGTCACGAGCGGAAGACGCGTACCAAGAGCCATGGCGGCCTCTTAAACCGGGCGTTTGCGATAGAAACAGGACGCTCGCGTTAGATTACGGCGTGAGGGACCGTTTGCTCGCTTGCGCTGGCGAATACATACCCTTGTCCATAGGTGATGCCGCAGCCGCGAAGAAAATCAAGGATCGCCTTGTTTTCGATGCCTTCGGCGATCGTGGTGATGCCAAGGTCATGGCACAGCCCGGACATAGCGATCAGGAAAGCCTTGTCCCGCGAGTTTGACGCCGCATCTTTCACATATTTCCCGTCGATTTTGACAAAGTCGACTTCGAGTTCGCGCAGATAATCGAACGCGGCTTCGCCGGCGCCGAAGTCGTCGAGACAAACATGGAATCCACGCCTTCGAAGATCCTGAATAACTTCATTTGCGTGTTCAAGGTCCAAAATACGCGCGGATTCAGTAATCTCGAACATCAAACGCCCCCGGACGCGCGGATGACGCTCAATCAAGGCGTTCAACGCTTCAACAAAAACCAGAGAATTGATGGATCGACCGGAGATATTGACCGCGACGGGAAGATTTGATTCACCATCGCTTTGCGAAGAGAGCTTTGCGATCAGCTTTCGGCACATCGCGAGATCAAATTCCGTAATCAGGTCGATTTCTTCAGCGAACACAATGAATTCATAAGGGCTGAAACCAGAGGGATAGTCGCTCAACCGCAACAACGCCTCATAATGATGGATTGACCCATCCACCAGAGAAACGATGGGCTCATACGCAATGCCGAAATCGGCGCCCGTAATCGTCGAAACAACGTAGCGCGTCCGATCCGCCGCCATTTTCAATTGGCGCGAAACATTCGATTGCGTCGCGTCGCCAATGACTCCGTTATTTTGCGCATTGGCGAACCGCTGCGTCGTATACAGAATAGCGCGCGCGAGGTCAGGGCCCGCAAGGTCAATTTCATGCACCGCGATATTGTCCGGAATTATGTCACAGCCTTTATTTTCAGGATCTGCGGCGCGGGTGAATTCTACGAGACGGGCGCAAACTTCGTCGACATCCACTGTCCGGTCGTGAATAAAGCCGAAGCGATCAAACGACAAATGACCCGCCGCATTGCCTTCAATCGACATGGCGTCCAAAAACGCACCCATCTGACGTTGCAGTTGAGACCAGACCGCCGGTAGCAAGCGACGGCGCAACTCCGACAGGCCATGAGCGTATAAAAGCGTCAGACCGCCCTGATGCGAGCCTTCCGGCGTCGTCGAAAAATAATTGCTGACACAGCTACTGAAATTTTGAAGGTTCCGCAAACCACTGAAATTATTTCGCTCCGGATCTTCGAAATCCGCGCTCGACATCTGAATAGTCCGCAGGGTCAAATAGCAGTGCTCGCCGATATTCGGCACCCCGTAACCGCTCAGGATCATCGTGCGGAGTACGCCGCCGGGACCAAAAAACCGAATAGACGCGCCCCGAAACCGTTGTCCGTTCCCGACCTGTCGCAGCAACGACCGCAACAAATGACGATCATCCTCCGCAACCAACGATTCCAGCGTGTGGGCCGCCAGTTCATGAGATCGCTTGTCGAACAGGGCGTCCGTCGGGCCAAAGGCGTCGACAATGCGACCCTCCACATCAACTTCGATCAATGCATCCGCGGTGCAAAGCGCAAACGCCAGAAGCCGCGCCTGCTCGGCGGCATTATCCTCACTCTTGACCCGCCGTGGCTCCACGACGGAAAACCGTCTTCCCGTGCTCATTCACCGCTCCTTTAAGCGTCGACCCCCATCAAGTCGATAAACCGCCGTCAACAATCACCTCGACACTCTATCCAAACTTGCTGACTTTCGCCACGGTGCAAAAATGTACGTCGAGACGCGGCCCTCACACTTCGAGACGGACGTCCATTCCAATATCGGCGGCCGGCGGGGATTGGGTCATCTGACCAGAAGAAATAAAGTTCACGCCTGTCTCCGCGATGCCGCGCACCGTTTCAAGCGTCACGCCGCCGGACGCCTCCAGGGGCGTGCGGCCCGCGGACAAAGCGACGGCGGCGCGCAAATCCT
>JAESSL010000086.1 GCA_016764135.1 Alphaproteobacteria bacterium | reverse complement strand
TTTGATTTGCCGTGCCGCGCGCGGGAACGTAAGAAAATTGGTGACCCGGCGGGTTTGACGCAATTTGGCGTCAACCTCCTCCGCCTTCCCCCGGACGCATGGTCCGGGCAACGGCATTGGCATACCCGGACCGACGAGTTCATTTATGTCCTGGAGGGCGAGGTCATCCTTGTCACCGATGATAGCGAAGAAACTCTGCGTGCAGGTGACGCGGCGGGATTCAAGGCTGGTGATACGGATGGTCATTCCCTGCAAAACCGATCGACAGGCGATGTTCTGATCCTCGAAATCGGCTCCCGCTTCGCCGAGGATGTCGCGTATTATTCCGACATCGAGATGGTTGCCCACGCGAATGGAAAACCCGCAATTTACACCCATCGCGCGGGTGAACCCTACACCGACATCAGGCGGCGCGGACCAGACGACGATTGATTCCCCGGCGCATGAATGCTGCAATACCGCACTCAGGCTGAAGTTCGGGCAATTTGGGGGAACCATCCATGGCGATTGCAAGACAGAAAGAACAAATCGGCCGCCGGACGCGCGTCGTTGAATCAGTGTGCGTTGCGGGTACGCGGTGCGATGTAAAAGCAGGCAATCACATCATCGTCACCGACGAGGCCAAGGGCCGCGGCGGCAATGACGAAGGCGCGCCGCCCCTGCTCCACCTGACCGCCGCATTAGCGTCCTGTCAGACAGTACAGATCATCAAAGTCGCCGAAGCGATGCGCTTCAAGCATGGCGCGGTCAACATCCGCGCAACCGCCACGACAGACCTGATTGACGGCGTGGAAGGCAACCGCGACGGCGTCATGCATTTCAACGAAGCGGAGCTGTTCATTGAAATCGAGACCAACGAGCCAACCCAAAAGGTAGAGCGCCTCAAAGCCTAGTCTGAAGATCGCTGTCCCGTCAGCAGGCTTTTCGCCGAAGCTGGTTATCCTCCCAAAATGAGCTGGACCGTCTTGCCACTGACTGAGTAGTCGCGACGCCTCGCGGCTTTTGACTACGCCGCCTGCTCGACCGTTTGCGCCTCGCCTGCAATGGTCGTGCGGCGCATGTCGCGCGCTTCGCCGGTATCGTTAAAGCGCCGGGCGCGATGCATGGTCTGGGTGTTATCCCACATGACCAGATCATATTGACGCCAGTGATGCGCATAGATGACATCCGGTCTGGTCGCATTTTCGGTCAAATCGCGAATAAGAAACCTGCCTTCCGGTATGGACAGGCCCAGGATTTTTCCGATATGTGCCGACAGGTACAAAGACTTGCGCCCTGTCACGAGATGACGACGCACCAGACTCTGACGCACGGGTTTAAAGCTCGCCTGCTCATCCTCAGACAAGCCTGTGAACCCCAAAAATCCACGGGAATACAACAGTGAATGCTCGCAAATGTACGCGTCTATCTCATCCTGGGTTTCGGCGTCCAGAGCGTCATAAGCCGCACGCATATCGGCAAATTGCGTGTCGCCGCCCTTCTCGGGCACTTCGCGTCCGGAGAGAATTGAGTATTTAGCCGGCACGGCGCGAAATGAGCTGTCTGAATGCCACAGCAAATTTCCCAGATTGAACATCCGCTGGCGATCGTCCCGCTCCAGAATACGCTGCCCGACTCCGAGATTGGAGACATCCGCCATTTCCGGCCCCAATCGTCGGTCCGCTACTTTAGTGATATTGCTGTTAAATCCGGGAATCTCCAGATCCCCAAAATTCCGGCTGAACGCGACTTGTTGCTCATCGGTAATATTCTGATCATGAAAGACGAGAACGCCAAACTCCTGCATACCCGCGTCAATGGCGTCGGCGTCCGGCTTACGCAGCGGTTCACGCAAATCAACGCCGCTGACCTCACCAACAAAAAGCGGATGGATTTGACGAATTAAAACACTCACAGATCAAACTCCCTGATATTCGCGAACAAAAGAGCCGTCTCTTCTGGCGGCGCCAATACCAATTATCGTATAACGACGATGCGAGAGAGGCAATTCTTCAGCCTCCGCGAATTTTCATTGGGGAGTATTTTGCATGACGGGCGGACCGCTTGACGGCGTTCGAGTAATCGACATGACTTCGGTCGTGGTGGGGCCAATTTGCGGGCGCGCTCTGGCGGATCAGGGCGCCGATGTGATCAAGGTGGAAGCCCCCGGCGGGGATTTACTGCGCACCATGGCGCAAGGCTGCCGGACCCCCGGCATGTCTGGTAAATTCACGAACTTCAACCGCAACAAACGCTCCATCTGCTTGAATTTAAAGGAGCCCGACGGATTGGCGGCGATGAAGCGGTTGATCCAGGACGCGGATGTCTTTGTCAGTAATGTACGACCCGAGGCGCTGACGCGCGCCGGTCTCGACGCTGAGTCGCTTCTCGCGCTGAATCCCAACCTCATTCACTGCGGTATTCTGGCCTTTGGCCGGGGCGGTCGGTATTTTAACCAACCCGCCTACGATCCCATCATCCAAAGCCTGTCCGGCGTCGCCGCGACCTTTGAGCGGGCCATTGGCGAACCTCGCTTTGTACCCATGGTGATGACCGTTCACGTCACCGGTTTGATCGCTGCGCAATGTATCGGCTTCGCCCTGTATCGGCGCGAACGCACGGGAAAAGGCGAATCCATCGAAGTGCCCATGCTCGAAAACATGGCCTCCTTTGTCGCCAGCGAGCATCTGGGCGCCGCCACATTCGACCCACCTGTTGGCCCGGCAGGCGACGGACGGTTGTTGAGTCCGGATTATCGACCCCTGCCGACCCTCGACGGCTATATCACCGTCGGCCCGAACACCAATCCGCAGGCCTTCGCCTTTTTCGACGCCATTGGTCGACCGGAGCTTAAATCTGATTCCCGTTTTGACAGCGCCGCCAGCAGGACGGAAAACGCAGACGCCTTTTTCGAAGTGCGCGTCGAGGGGCTATTAAAGAAAACCACGGCGGACTGGCTGGACATCTTTTCGGCGGCGGACGTTCCAGCAGCGCGCTATAACACGATCGAAGACCTGCTCGAGGACCCGCACCTTGCCGACGTCGGATTTTTTGAATCGGAGGAGCATCCCAGCGAGGGGAAAATTCGACGCACCAAGACACCCAATGAATTCAGCGGCGGAATGCGCACCGACACCCTCCCCGCACCCAATCTGGGCGAAAACACCGACGACATTCTACGAGACGCGGGATATGCGGAGGACGAAATTCTGGCAATGCGCGAGTCAGGGGCGGTCGCGTAAGGCGCGCCCGGAATCGCTAATATTCCGGGCGCGTATTTCTAGT
>JAESSL010000085.1 GCA_016764135.1 Alphaproteobacteria bacterium | reverse complement strand
GAGATTGATCCGGAAACCGGCGCCATCGCCCTCACCCGATATGCGGCGGTGGACGATGTGGGCACGGTCGTCAATCCCATGATCGTGGACGGACAGGTCCATGGCGGCATCGCGCAGGGCGTCGGACAGGCGTTGTGGGAAGAAGTCGTCTACGATCCCGATTCCGGACAATTGCTGACTGGATCCTTCATGGATTACGTCATACCGCGCGCCGATGAGTTTCCATCCTTCGCCGTCGGCCATAACGAAGTGCCGACCCCGACCAATCTGATGGGCGCCAAAGGCGGCGGCGAGGGCGGCACCACGCCGGCGCCCGCCGCCATCGTTAACGCCATCGTCGACGCCCTGTCTGATTACGGCGTGACGCATTTGCAAATGCCGGTGACTCCAGAAAAGATCTGGCGCGCCATACGCGACGCCTGAGCCTCATTAACCCTGTACCCCGAGACAAAGACGGAGACCAATATGGCGCAGCAACTCATATATGAACGAAAAGGGCCCTTCGCCCATATCACGTTCAACCGTCCCCGTCTGGGCAATCCGATCAGCGATTCCATGCTGACGCGCCTGACCAGCCTCATGGAGGACCTTGGCAAAGACGACGAATTGCGCGCCGTTATCCTGCGCGGCGCGGGCGCGGATTTCTGCACCGGGCGGGAGCGGGGCAAGGGCGGCAAGCCAGGCTCCGCCTATGTCCTGCATGGTAAGGTCATGGCGCGCATCCTGGCGGTGTACCGGGCGTTTCGAAATTGCCCTGCGCCGATTATCAGCCTTGTACAAGGCCGTGCGCTGGGCTTCGGCTGCGCGCTTGTCGGCGGATCAGACATCGCCATTGCGGGCGAGCAGGCGCGGTTCTCCCTGCCGGAAATGACCCATGGCACGGCGCCGACGCTGGCCATGTCCGCCCTGACCAAACTGTCTCCCAAGGCGTTGGCGGATATGATCTACTCCATGGATGAAATCGACGCCGAGACCGCACTCGCCATCGGGCTGGTCGGCCGGGTCGTCTCGACGGATGCGCTTGAAGAAACCGTGAGCGCGTTTGAAGACCGAATGATGGAATACGACCTCCCGCAGATCCATGCGGTTAAATGCTTTATCGCGCGCGGGCTGAATCTCGATCCGGAAACCACCGCCGATCTTGCGGGCTATACGCTGGCGACGCTGAACACGCGGCCCCGGTGAGAATATCCATAAATATCGATAAAATTAATATTCATATACACATTATCGATTTCAAAGATTACTATCGCGAGTGATATCTCTCAGCTTCATCTTGAATTCTTATGGAGAGGAGTCGCGTGATGGCGATACATGATGTTTTGGCGCGGGAAGTCACGACGCTGGTTTTCGATCAATACGGCACGATTGTGGATATGCAATCGGATCTGACCACGGCGGTTGCGCCTTTTTTGAAAGACAAGGGCTGGGACGGCGAGGCCCACCGGTTTGTGACATGGTGGCGGCGGACGCATTTTGAAAACTCGATGATCGACGCGCTGTGCGATCGCGGACATACGCCCTACCGCCAGATTGGCCACCGCGCGGTATCCTATGTCATGGATCGATGCGAGATCTCCTACAGCCAAGACGACGTCCGGTGGCTGGTCAGTCAGATCGAGGTTCTGAAGCCCTTCCCGGAGGTGATCGAGGCGCTGGGAGCGTTACGCGAGGCCGGGTACACGCTGGCGATCCTGTCCAATGGCGACCGCGACATGCTGGAGGCCGCAAAACCCCATATCGGATTTCCCTTCGACCATGTTATTTCGGTTGAGGAAGCGGGCTATTTCAAACCCCATTGGAAAACTTACGCCTCGGCGACTGAAATTATCGGCGTGGACCGGTCCAGCTGCCTGTTTGTCGCCAACCACGCCTTCGATTGTATCGGCGCCAAATCATTCGGCATGCGCACGGCATTTATCGACCGGCGCAAGCGGCCCTATGGGGAGACGCCCCATGAAGCGGATGTGACCGTGGCGGATTTCAAGGAACTCGCGGCAATTCTACTTTGATACAGCTGGCGCTCAAATTGGGATACAGCGGGCGCCCTAGATTTGCGCTCTAGAAAGGCCTCTCTGTGAACCTGCGCAGAATTGACCTCAACCTGCTTGTCGCCTTCGACGCGCTCATGCAAACCCGCCACGTCTCGCGCGCGGCGGCGCATCTTGGCATCGGTCAGCCGGGCATGAGCGCAGCGCTGGGGCGGCTGCGTCAATTGTTCGACGACCCGCTTCTGGTGCGGCGGGGTGCGGAGATGATCCCCACCGACCGGGCGCTGGCCCTGCAACCCGACATCCGAAAACTGCTGCGCGGCGTTGAAGAAATCATTGCGCCGCCGGAAGACTTTTCGCCCGAAACCAGCGAGCGGGTTTTTCGTCTGCGTCTCTCGGATCTGCTGTCTGTGCTGTTGTTGCCCGCGCTGATGAGCAACCGCACGCAGACGGCGCCCCATATTCGCTATGACATCGCCCATCTATCGCCGATTGCGACCGTGGACGCTATGGAGCGGGACAGTGTTGAACTTGCGGTCAGCACCGGGCTCGATTGTCCAAAATCGATTCTCAAATATCCCCTGTTCGAAGACAGCGTCGTTTGCGTGGCGCGCGCGGACATGGCGTTGGCGCCGTTAATACAAAACGCCGAATCCTTCGCTGGCTTGCCGCAAATCCGTGTTTCTCAAAGTCCCATCGATGACCGCTTCGCCGACCGGCAACTGGAAGCGCAGGATTTGAGTCGCAATATCGTGCTGACGGTTCCCCATTGGCTGGCGGCGCCGGAAATACTGGCGACCAGCGATCTGGTCGCCGTGATGCCCGCCTCCATCGCGCAAAAACTCTCC
Source organism: Alphaproteobacteria bacterium (assembly GCA_016764135.1). Classification (GTDB taxonomy): domain Bacteria; phylum Pseudomonadota; class Alphaproteobacteria; order UBA8366; genus JABJJH01. The sequence goes on along the minus strand of JAESSL010000085.1, from coordinate 190 downwards.
GCGCATCACGCGCTTCAGACCTGCGCTCTACCGTTTCTCGAGACGACGTTCCAATGGTCGCTCTATTGGCACATGCGTTATGACAACGATCCGGGTCACCGGTGGCTGCGCCAAACCATTATCGACACGCATCGGTCTCCGAATACGCCCGGGTAAGGACTCAAGCCTGCCCAACGAGCACGGCGACGTT
>JAESSL010000084.1 GCA_016764135.1 Alphaproteobacteria bacterium | reverse complement strand
ATATTGTTCCAAGTCGTAATGCTATGCACCATTCGCCGATACCGCTCCAGCGTTCGGCGCGCGCCGGTCGATACAAACCGTCTGCGCGCCGGCAAATACACCACTGCCAATTGGCCACGCCATGCCATGACAGCGTCTTTTGCAACCCTGAGCACTTGATTGTAGGCGTTCACAAGTCGTGTATCGGGGAAATCGGCAAACCCGAATGCCGAGCGCAGTTGGTAGAGCGACGCAAGCTTTCGGTCAGGCAGCCAGAAAGACGCACCTGTCCTAATTGACGGCGTCCCCTGTCGGTTAAAGGGCTTTGCCTCGAGCAACCGTCCATCAATATAGTGTGCAAAAACTGCGGATAACTGATCTGGACGCGCCATTAAGTCCTGACTGAAATTAGGGTTCAGATATCGACGTAATAGCGGCGTCCGGATTTCACGCAGAAAATCGCCTGGCATGTCGTTACCTTCAAAATAAAACCACAGGACGAGGGGTGGTTTTTTGATTGCGGCATATTCCCGGATAGTCGCTAACCCGGCCAGGGGACCATCACCGCGTTGCCCCAAATTTAATAAAAATGGCTCTTCTTCACGCAACATATCGACAAAGTGCTCTCCGTCATTCACGCAATTCCCCTGCGTAAAACTGTCGCCAATCGCCACAATCTTTGGTGGCGAGTCCCAAGCCGCTGGCGGATTGCGAAAGCCGTAATGATCAGAGCGGTACGTCACCCAGTCACCACTTTCTTTACAAAGCAACGTCAGGACATCGCCAACGCCCCCCATCGGTAAAACGGCTTTCCCGTCGATAGAAAGAACAGAATTTCGTTCGCGACCAGTGCCTGATTTGGTAATGTCATCATGAAGCAGCGACACGTAAGCTCGTTCGCCTGACAGGCGTAGGTCTCTCAAATGGTCGCGCCCGCTTTTGGATTGCACCGTCGCACTCTGCGTTGATTTAGTCGCTGAATACGACAGGTACAGGTTTGCGGCGAAGACGGCGATCGCAATGGCCGCAGCGTTCACTAGGACAAGCCGTCGTAGTACGACCTGACGAAACGCCGCGAAGATAAAAAACACGCCAGCAGCAACAAAAGCAGTGACGACCCAATAATCAACGCCGCCCGCAAAAGGCCCTACCGCGGAAACAGAAAAGACCGACGTTCCCAGAAAAAATACGCCGGACAAACACAACAAAAGCCTGGTTGGTTTGAACATTTTCCGCACGTTAAAGACGCTTTCTAATCAATCAGTAAAATTGGTGTCATTTACAGTGACCAATATCGGCAAACATCGCTTGTTGCAGCGTCCGGCCAAATCGCCTTCAAGTCAGCGATCAGCCCCCCCGGCTTAATCAGATTTTCGGGGGTAATATTTTTGTATTCATCATGGGCGACAGCACCGATAATGCAATCATAGTCGTCCGACAGGCTTTTCTGAAGTGTAATTCCGTAGTGACGGTCAGCTTCAACGGGATCCGCCAAAGGGTCGTGCACCTGGACCCGATGCCCCAAGGCCGCCAAGCCATCGACGATGGAGCGCACCTGAGAATTTCGTAAATCCGGGACATTCTCTTTAAAGGTCAATCCCAATACCAGTATATCGGATTGACGGTTGTCCAATAATTCGTGCACCCGTTCCGTAATATAGGCGCTCATGCCGTCATTGATGCGGCGTCCGGCCAAAATAATTTCCGGGTCATGCCCATGCGCCTTCGCAGCATGGGCAAGATAAAAAGGATCAACCCCAATGCAATGTCCGCCCACCAGCCCAGGCGAGAATTTTAGAAAATTCCATTTCGTGCCCGCCGCCTCCAGCACATCCTGGACGGGTAACCCCATACGGTCGAAGATCATCGCGACTTCATTAATAAACGCGATATTAATGTCCCGTTGGGAATTCTCGATTACTTTCGCGGCTTCCGCCGCACGAATGCTTTTGGCGACAAAAATATCGCCATTGTTCATTGCACCATAAAGCTTGGTCAGAATCTCGGCGACTTCCGGCGTTTGCCCCGCAACGACTTTTGTAATCTTGTCGACGGTATGCACTTTATCACCGGGGTTGATACGTTCCGGCGAATACCCGAGGTAAAAGTCCTTGCCGCACTCAAGGTTTGACGCCGCCTCCAACGCGGGGCCGCACACATCTTCAGTGACACCCGGGTACACTGTACTTTCAAAGACGACGATTGCACCCTTCGCCATCACGTCGCCGACTAATGTCGACGCCCCCGTGACCGCCGCTAAATCCGGATTTTTCGCCTCATCGACGGGCGTCGGCACGGCGACAATGTAAATATCACATCCTTGAATATCAGACGGGTCACTTGTTACCGCCAGATCCGACGCCTTTAAATCATCGCTGGTAAGTTCATTGGTGCGGTCATGCCCCGCGCGTAGCTCCGACACCCGCTCAACATTGATATCAAATCCTGTCACTGCCTGGCTCTTTGCAAGCGCAACCGCCAAGGGCAGCCCTACATACCCCAACCCGATTACAGCAACTTTTTGCAATTGTGCCATATAGTGATCTTTCAACTACGCAAAAACTATTCAGAAATTACAGTATTGAAAATCAGTTCCGATCCATACCGTGGTATTCGCGATACCACTCTACAAAACGAGGAATCCCTTCGTCTATAGACGTTGAAGGTTCAAAGCCGAATTCATTCTGAATCGCCGAAATATCAGCATAGGTCGCCGGAACATCACCGGGCTGCATGGGTTGAAAATCAATTTCCGCTTTCCGTCCTGCGGCCTTTTCAATCATTTCAATAAACCGCATCAACGGCTCGGAACGATTATTGCCAATGTTGAAGACACGGTGCGGCGCGCCGTCTCCAGATGGTGGCCCATCCGCCACCGCCAATATACCTTTAACGATATCGTCGACAAACGTGAAATCCCGCATCATTTCACCATTATTGAAGACTGGGATGGGTCGACCCGCAAAAATAGCGTCCAGGAAGATATAGGCGGCCATGTCAGGACGCCCCCATGGACCGTATACGGTAAAGAACCGTAGCCCGGTCGCCGGAATTCCAAAAAGATGGCTGTAGCTATGGCTCATCAATTCGTCCATTTTTTTGGTCGCGGCATAGATTGAAACCGGCGTGTCCGTTGGATCATCAACCGAAAACGGTAATTTAGTATTGCCGCCATACACCGAAGACGAACTGGCGTAGACGAAGTGCTCCAGCCCTTTCATGTTCCGGCACATTTCCAGCATCACAAGATGACCGATCACATTTGATTCGATATAGGCAAACGGGTTTTCAAGCGAATACCGAACGCCGGCCTGCGCCGCCAAGTGTATAATCGTCGTAATATCGGGGTTTGCCGCCGCCAGCGCGTTCATCGCTTCCCGGTCGCCGATATCAATCTTTATAAATTCAAACGCATCGTGACGCATCAAGCGATCCCGGCGCGCGAACTTCAAATTTACATCGTAATAATCGTTCAGGATATCAACGCCAATGACACGTTCGCCACGCGCCAAAAGAGCTTCGGAGACGTGATAACCAATAAATCCCGCAGCGCCTGTCACCAGTACTGTCATCGATTTCATCACCTGTTTTGAGAGGTTTCGAAGGTTCCAGCTTATACGGCGGCAGCATGGCAAAAACCAGTGTCCCCAATGTAAATCAAGGGCCAACTAGCATCAAAACCTAGCAAACGACAATTTACGCACGGACGTCATGGATCGCACTTCATACAATCGCTACTATGCCGCAACAGTACAGGCATTTTACAAAATTGGGAGAACCGAAATGGCGGGTAAAATAGAGGCGCGTTTAGCTGAATTGGGCGTCGAGCTACCAAAAGCAGCGTCGCCCGCTGCAAACTATGTGCCCTATGTCTTTACCGGCAACCAACTTTGGATCGCCGGACAGGTCCCCGTCTGGAATGGAGATTTAAAGTTCGTCGGCGTCGTCGGCGGTGAAATCTCCGACGACCAGGGCGTTGAAGCGGCGCGCACCTGCGCCTTGAATATTTTGGCGCAGGCCAAAGCGGCGTTGGGCGATCTGGACAGAATCACGCGAATCATAAAACTGGTGGGCTTCGTGAATGGCGCGCCTGGTTTCGTCAACCATCCCAAAATCATTAATGGCGCGTCGGATTTGATGGTGGAAATATTTGGTGAAACCGGCAAACACGCACGCTCCGCCGTTGGCGCTGGCGGGCTGCCTTTCAATGTCGCGGTTGAAGTCGAGGCCGTTATCGAATTTGGCGATTGATAGCGCTGTAAGGAAATACAATGTCCGATCCTTCGCCAGACAACCCACAGGCGGTCAGCATCAATATTGTCGAACGGATTTCCCAACGCTCCGCCGACGACTGGGACGCCTGCGCGGGAGGCCAAAACCCGTTTGTCAGCCACGCCTTTTTATCAGCGCTGGAAGACAGTGGTTCTGCTGGTGCGGAATCCGGGTGGCGCCCGCATCACTTGGCAATAGGGGGCGAGGACGGTCCGCTGCGCGGCGTTGTGCCGATGTACCTGAAAAATCACTCTCAGGGCGAATACGTTTTTGATTGGGGCTGGGCCGACGCCTATGAGCGCGCCGGTGGACGGTATTACCCCAAATTACAGGTCGCATCGCCTTTTTCGCCAGTGACCGGCCCTCGCTTGCTGGCGCGGCCCGGCGAAGACCAAGACGCCGTCCGCGATCTGTTGATCGCCGGAATGAAAGAAACCGTCCAACAGTACAATTTATCCTCGGTGAACGTTACATTCCCCCATGAAGCGGATGCAAAGCGTCTGGAAGACGCCGGCTTCCTGATTCGACACGGGCATCAATTCCACTGGCGCAATGAAGGTTATGGAAGCTTCGACGATTTCCTGAATAATTTGTCGAGCCGTAAACGCAAAAACATCCGCAAGGAAAGAAAGGCGATCAAGGACGCAGGCGTGCGGTTTGAAACCCTTATAGGCGACGACATCAAGCCCCACCATTGGGACGAATTTCACAAATTCTACGTCAGCACCTATGATCGAAAATGGGGTTATCCCTATCTGACGCGTGAATTTTTCGACCTTATCAATGAGCGAATGGCTGATCAAATCGCCCTCGTGCGGGCGGAAGAAGATGGCACCGCAATCGCTGGCGCCTTGAACCTCATTGGATCAGAGGCCCTGTTTGGACGAAATTGGGGGGCCAACAGCCGACTTAAATTTCTTCATTTTGAAGCCTGCTATTATCAAGCCATTGATCTTGCAATTGAACGAAAACTCGACCGGGTCGAGGCGGGCACCCAGGGACCCCATAAAATTCAGCGTGGGTACTTGCCGGTCCGAACATACAGCGCGCACTGGATTCGCGATGAAGGGTTTCGCGACGCCGTCGCTAACTTTCTGGACCGTGAAAAACAGGCGGAAGCCGGTGAGGTTGAATATTTGGGAGAACTTTCGCCATTCCGTCGCTCTACGGATTAGCCGCCGCTCACCTGAACCCCGCTAAAAAAAGACCGTCAAATTTTTTGCCAGCAAGACGTTCTGGTCGAGAATTATTTCCCGCCTCGCGTTTTTCCACATACCGTTTTCTTTTCTCAATCGATCAAGTCGCTTTCCCACGAAAAAATACGATTCGTATTCCACTCTGTTTTGATAAATCAGAAACCGACTGCGTACGGTCATTTCTGATGGCGCGTCCAGCGATGGCGTCACATCGACAATTTGAACATTACTGACCATATGACACACTCGCGATAGTGGCTCCTCCGACCAATGCACGCCGGTCATAATTTGCTCAACCCGCTTGGACAACGTCCACTTATCCTCCTCGAACCAATTGATATCTTGTTCTTCGCGGGTGTTTTCACGGGCTGAATGCTCGCCAAACTTCACATTGCGCCGAATGGGCATGAAATAAACGAGGTCTTCGGTAAACAGATCGAGCCATTCACGAAAATGACGTTGGTCGAGTAGCTCGGCTTCTTCATACAAAAACTCTTCCGCCTGATTTTTCAGGTCATAATAGTCAAGGTTCCGGGGAAGCCGTTCTTTTGTGGGCGCATTCGTCATCGTCAATCGTCCCCCGCCGCCGCTTGCAAAGAAGGCGAAGGCGCCTCGGCGCAAATATCGCCCCAAGCGGCGCCAGTCATGTAATTGCGCCAACCACGATAAAAGGCGCGCGCGTTCTGTTCCGTCACCTGTTCGCTGACACAGCCTGGAATGGCGCTGTTCTTCTGCGTCTTGTTCAAGGATTGCTGATAGTTAAAGGGGTAGCGTTTCGAAATTGTCCCCCGGCTCGCCGCCGTCGCATAGTTCCAATTTTCCATATCATCCTGCTCGGTCATGCCCGCCGGACCGGAGTAGCGCATGTAATGGTGACGAAGATATGTGTTTACGTCTTTTGGCGTATCGTGATCCGTCAGGAAAAAGCGCCATATTTCTGTCGTTTGCGGTCCATGCGGGTGCCAAACGCAGATCGAGCGCGGCAAATACCCATGATAGGACGTGTTTGGAAAGATCGTACCGACGAAGGCTTGCAAGCGCGCTTTGTCGCCTCTACGGGCTTTTCGTTTTTCATGACTGTCGCGAAAATAGTCTTCCACCGCCGTATGGTCGCCAAAGGATGGGTGGTACTCGTTGCTCTCCGGTTTCAAGGCGCTATGAACCGCGTGCCCCCCCGGGAAACTCACCCAAAGGTGTTGCGCATCCGAAAGGCGATTGTCATGGCGCCCCTGCACGCCCTTTTGCGAATTCGGCCCCATACCCACCATATCCACCGAGCGGTGGCTTGGGTTGTGATACGTATCGCCCGCAAAATTCTCAGCCGGAAACTTCCAATTGCTCGGTACAATCCATTTCTGTACGCCGCCAAACACCACGGACCCGCCTTCGCGCCCATCCCGGCAATCCAAGGCGAGGTCGAGATGTTCTTTTACGTCCCCTAAATACTCCAGAAGCGGCGGCGCTTCCGGGTCCCATGTCGCCCAGATAGTGCCCTTGTAGTTGGTCATCTGAGCAACCTCGACGAGGGACCATTTTGCTCGGTCGATATCTTCATAAAGCGCTTTTTGCATGGGCACGCCGGTTAACGCGCCGTCTAATCCATAGCTCCAGGCGTGGTACGGACAGGTAAATGTGTTGGTGTTCCCTTCGTCGTAAAGGCAAACTTTCATGCCGCGATGTCGGCAGGAGTTCAGCAATACATGGATTCTGTGAGCGCGATCCCGGCAAAGAATGACAGATTCCTGACCCATTCGAGACGAAAAAAAATCGCCAGGATTAGGTATCTGGCTCTCATGCCCGATAAACAACCACGCACGCGCAAAGACCCGCTCCAGTTCATCTGCGAACACCTGTTCGCCGGTGAAAATCTCACGATCAATGATGCCGTTATCGGCATCGACCATCCGTGCATACGATTCTACGCGTTCCATCTCCAACCCTTCATTGCCCTGAACATTTCATCGCGCCGAAAAGTTAACGGTCTTCCGGGCGCTTAACCACCCATCAATTTATTCCGCAACCGCCCCATTCCGCGAAGCCAACGATCAATATCGTTATGTTTCCGATCCATGTATTCACGCGCGACAGGGTGCGACAGAATCAGGAACTGCTCCGCCCGTACGCCATCCAGCACCACTTGCGCAACGTCCTCTGGCGTCATGACGTCCCCCGATGCGACGCCGGGCGAATGCGGCCTGGATTGGATCATTGCGGTGTCCACCGCCTGTGGGCACAACACCGAAACCCGAACGCCTTTGTCGGCGTATTTAATGGCGAGCCATTCGGCGT
>JAESSL010000083.1 GCA_016764135.1 Alphaproteobacteria bacterium | reverse complement strand
TCGGTCTTCGATCCGCGCGGTGGCAAGCCGCTGGCGCCGCATGGGGGCACCTTCAACGCCAACCCGATCTCCATGGTCGCCGGTCACGCCGCCATGGCGATGATGACGCAGGATGAATTCGACCGCATGGACGCGCTGGGCCAGCGTATCCGCGACGGCGTCACGCGCGCCTTCGCCGACACCGGAACAGATGGTCAGGTCACCGGCATGGGCTCTCTCTTTCGCATCCATATGTCCTCCGCTCCCCTGGCCGATTACCGCGCCGCGCAAGCCAACGCCACGACGACCGCGCCAGCGCTGAGCGCGCTCATCCGATATTTGCAGGATAACGGCGTGCTGATCGCCAGCACTGGCATGGGCGCCCTGTCGACGCCCATGAATGAGGCCGAAATCGATTTGTTCCTCGACATTTTCCAATCTTCATTGCGACATGTCGCAACCTAAAAAGGAAGACATGTCGCAACCTGAAAAGACTGATATGTCGCGGCGTAAATTGTATTTAGAAGCATTAGAAGGATCCCCGCCCCATGACCGAATTGACCGAGCCTCTGGTTCTCGTCGAACAGGACGAGCATGTCGCCTATCTGACATTCAATCGTCCTGCGAAAAAGAACGCGTTGAACAATCCGTTATTGGATCAAATGGTCGCGGCGTTACGTGCGGCTAACGCCGATGACAACGTGCACGTCATTGTCCTGCGCGGCGCGGGCGGGGTCTTTTCCAGCGGACGCGATTTTTCCATGTTCGACGACCGAGCGGCGTTGGGCGACCAATCGGTCGACAAATCGGTCGATGTGTTTCTGGAAATGCTCAGCCTGTTGATGGAAATCCCCAAACCAACCATCGCGTCGATCGAAGGGCTGGCGCTGGGCGGTGGACAGGCGACCAGTCTGGCCTGCGACTTTGTCGTCGCCGAACGCGGCGCGTCCTTCGGCAATGTGGAAATGGCCTATGGCTTTCCCGCTGCGATGAACACGGTGTTGCTCACGCGCCATGTGGGGCGGCGCATCGGGATGGAAATCGCCATCACCGGCGATGTCTACACCGCCGAGCAATATCACGGCTACGGGTTGGTGAACCGCCTGGCCGAGCCCGGACAACTGGCGGAAACCACGCGAGAATTCGCAGCCCTATTGGCCAGCCGCGCCCCCTGGGCGGTGCAGCGCACCAAATCGACCTATCGTATGGCCGAAGATATGGATTTGACCGGCGCCATGCATGTGGGCAACCAACTGAATCAGCTACTGCGCTTGAACGGTCAGCTGGAAACCGTTCATTCCGGCGATTCAAGCGTGAAAGACGCGCTTAAAAGCGATCTCAAATCCTAAACGTTTAAGGCGATAATCATGTCTTCAGGCGCCCCCGCCGACCCAGACGCCAAAAAAGGCGCGTATGACGGTCTCCGCGTTCTGGAATTCGCCGCGCTGATCGCCGGGCCGTCCTGCGGAAAATATATGGCTGATCACGGCGCGGACGTCATCAAGGTCGAACGCTTTCCCATGGGCGACGTCGCGCGTCATGGATTTCTCAAAGGCGCGCCGCGCAGCCCCATGTTTATTCAGCACAATGCGGGCAAGCGGAGCCTGTGCGTGGATATGAAAGACCCGGACGGCTTGGCCGCTGTGCTGGCGTTGATCCCGAAAACAGATGTGGTGATCGAAGCGTTCACGCCGGGCGTCATGGCGCGGCTGGGCCTTGGGTATGACGATCTGCGCGCGCTTAACCCCGGCATCATCCTGTGTTCCGTCAGCGGGTTCGGCCAGACCGGCCCCAATGCGGACCGACCCGGCTACGCCCATATCAGCCACGCCATGACCGGCTGGTTGGGCATGCAGTTTCTCCACCGCGACCCGCCCGAGGCGCCGCGCGGCCCAGGCATCGCCATTGGCGACACCACCACCGGGCTGACCGCCTTCGGCGCTATCGGGGCGGCGCTGTACCGCAAGGCGATGACCGGAGAAGGCGATCATCTCGACATCGCCCTGTTCGACAGCCTGTTTGGATCGAACGACGACAGCCTGCAACGCTACCTGACCACGGGCGAAATCGACGTCTGGTATCATCCGGTGCACGCTGCGAAAGAGGGCTATATCACCGCCAATGTCGGCCCGGATCACAAATCCTGGGCCAACGCCTGCGCAGCGATGGAGCGCCCGGAACTGGCGAGCGACCCGCGCTTTTCAGACGCCGCCACCCTGGCCCAACATCAGGATGAAGCGACCGGAATTCTGCGCGACTGGCTGGCGACCCTGAGCGCGGAAGACGCCGAACAACGCCTCAGCGCCCATCATGTCGCCTGCGGCGTGGTGCGCACCATCGACCAGGCGGTCGATCAACCGCAAGTCACGGCGCGCGGTCTGGTCCGTACTGTCGACGACCCGATCCTCGGCGAAACCAAAGTCATAAACTCCGCCTTTCGCTACGCCAACGCGGAATCCGGGTTGAAGGGCCCCGCGCCAATGTTGGGCGAACATAACCGCGAAATTCTACGCGACCTACTGAATTACGATGAGGATGCGTTGCGCGATATGGAAGACCGGGGCATTTTGCGCACCGAGCGCATTTGACAGCGCGCTGAATTCGCAAAAATTCCGGTTGATCTTTCCAAACCAGAGCGCCACATGACGGCCTCCCTTCGTTTAAAAATTCGGACCGATTCAGATTGCCAATGACCAACGGACTTACCCAATTGCGTCGCCGCGCCGACAGTTTCATCGAAGGCCAGCGAATCCAGTACGCCATCACCGGCCTTATCCTGCTCAACGCCGTCACGCTCGGGCTCGCGACCGTCCCGACAATCACCAGTCAATTTGGCGGCCTGCTTCAGATCATCGATGTGGCGATCATCACCTGTTTCGTCATTGAGCTTGGGTTGCGGTTGTTTGCACAGGGCTGGCGGTTTTTTCTGTCCGGATGGAACGTCTTTGATTTTCTGGTGGTCGGCGTCACCCTGATCCCCGCGACGGGCAACCTTTCCGTCCTACGCACCTTGCGCGTGTTGCGCGTGTTGCGGCTGGTGTCGGTCGTGCCCGCCATGCGCAAGGTCGTGAACGCCTTGCTCATGGCCCTACCCGGGCTCGGCTCCATCGGCGCTTTACTGTTACTGGTCTTTTATGTCGCCTCCGTCATGTCAACGCAAATGTTCGGCGCTCACTTTCCAGAATGGTTCGGCTCTATTGGCGCGTCCATGTGTTCCCTGTTCCAGATCATGACGCTGGAAAGTTGGTCCATGGGCATCGTGCGGCCCATCATGGAGGTCTTCCCGCTCGCCTGGATATTCTTCGTTCCGTTCATCCTGTTGACCTCGTTTGCGGTCCTGAACCTGTTTATCGCCATCATCGTGGACGCCATGCAACACATGCAGGCTGAGGAAAACGCCCATATCGAAGAAGACGCGCATCACGAACGCAAGGCGATCAGCCATGAATTAAATGCGCTTCGCAACGAGATTTCCGCCATGCGCGCGCTGCTGGAAAAGGATCGCCCAACCGGAAAGGTTTGAGGGTTTTGAGTGACGGACCGTTTTCTTTCCCCCGGCGCCGCGCTAAACTTCGCCTTCGTTCAATCTCGAAATTATGACCGAAACAAGAATGAAAAGGGAGAAACATGGCGTTACCTGACATTGGCGGCCAAGCGCCCGCCTTCACCTTGCCCAATCAAGACGGACAAGATGTTGCGCTGGGCGATTTTGCCGGAAAAAACGTACTGATCTGGTTTTTTCCACGCGCTTTCGGCAACAATTGAACCAAGCAAGCCAACGGGTTCCGTGATCGAACCCAAGACTATGCCGATAGCGACACCGTGGTGCTGGGGATTACCTTCAGCCCGACCGAAGATTTGAAAAGCTGGGCCGCTGACGTGGGTCTGGACGTTAATCTGGAAATGCATTTGCTGTGCGATTCAGACCGAACCGTCGCCATGTCCTATGGCGCTGCTGAAAGCGCGGACCAGGAAAAAGCGACGCGGATCTCCATCCATGTCGGACCGGATGGCGTGGTGAAAAAGACTTATGAGTCTTTTGACGCCGCCGACCATGCAAACGACGCGCTGGCTGATTTCACCTGAATTTCAGGCGCGATGCGAAATTGATCGAAACCCTTCCGAATTCCAATCCGTTCGGAAGGGTTTCTTTTGCATAACAACGCCGTGAAACTCGAAATCCAGGCGGCCCTACAGTTTTTCCAGAAACGCGCCAAACGCTGCGTTGACCGCGTCAGGTTGGTCCACATTTACGCCGTGTCCCGCATTGAGAACAACCACATTAACCGCCCCGGGAATACGGCTGGCCATATA
>JAESSL010000082.1 GCA_016764135.1 Alphaproteobacteria bacterium | reverse complement strand
TTTCAGGGTTTGTCGCCGCAAAATCGTATTACGACTCTGGGACGAGGCGGAAGCGATACAAGCGCGGTCGCTTTGGCGGCGGCGTTAAACGCGGATCGTTGTGATATTTATACCGATGTCGATGGCGTCTACACCACCGATCCGCGGATCGTGGCGAAGGCGCGAAAGTTATCACGCATCACTTATGAAGAAATGCTCGAAATGGCGTCGCAGGGCGCCAAGGTGCTGCAAACCCGTGCCGTCGAGCTGGCGATGAACCAGGGTGTCCGGCTTCAGGTGCGATCCACGTTCGAGGATGTACCCGGAACACTCGTTGTGGACGAGGATGAAATTATGGAACAGCAGGTCGTAAGTGGAATCGCCTATTCCCGGGATGAAGCCAAGATCACGCTTGTCGGCGTTGAGGATCAACCCGGCGTCGCCGTGGGAATTTTTGGCCCCTTAGCGGATGCAGGCATTAATGTCGATATGATCGTCCAGAATATATCAGCCGAAAGTGGACGCACCGATATGACGTTCACCGTGCCACAAACGGATTTTGACCGGGCGGCGGCGCTGCTGGACGAAATTGGCAAAACGATCCGGTTCAAGTCTATCGACCTGGACGATAATGTCGTCAAAATTTCGGTCATTGGCGTGGGGATGCGGTCTCATACGGGGGTGGCGAAACAAATGTTTGGCGCGTTGGCCGAAAAGAACATCAATATTCTGGTTATTTCCACGTCTGAAATAAAGATCAGTATTTTGATTGCTGAGGACTATACGGAATTGGCGCTGCGGGCGCTTCATACGGCGTACGGGCTCGACAAGGATTAATTCGTTCGGTTTATCCGTTCGGTTTCTACCCAATGCGATGCGACCCGCGCGCGAACCTCAAAGACTTCGTGCTAGTATCGGGTAAGAAAATAGCGAGCAACATCGAAGTTATATTGATGTTTAATTAAATACTCATACGTTATTATTCTATTATTTATTGCAGAATTTACTTTAGCGGCATACATTGGCGGGGTAAGGGTTTTCAAGAAGTGGAAATCCAGACGTTTATTCTTTCTTAGTACAAATTGAAGGTGCCTTTTCTTTGGATTTGCAGGCGTTGCGCACCAGGAATGTGGGGCGGGTAGGATGTTGAATCTTAAAAGATCCCGGGATGCGGGTTCCTCTGTCGCTGATGTCGTGACGCTGGAACGTGAGCCATCGACGCCTCTAACGGCTGGTGAGCAGTTGCGGCTTTCCCGCGAACGGTTTGATCTTCAACTCGAAGACGTCGCCGATTACTTGAAAATACGACGGCAACACTTGGAGGCGATCGAAGAGGGGCGTGTCGAGGATTTGCCGGGGCACACCTACGCTATAGGGTTCGTGCGCGCTTATGCGGATTATCTTGGTCTGGATCCGGCGACAATTGTTGAGCGGTTCAAAGACGAGACGGCCGCCTCTGAAGAACGCTCGAGCCTTGTCTTCCCTACGCCAATGCCTGAAGGACGCACCCCTGGCGGCGCTTTGATTCTGATTGCCGTTATCGGCGTGGCGATGGTGTATGGCGCCTGGATCTATTTGTCGTCGCAAGATCGTTCTCTGGCGGAGATCGTACCTGCATTGCCGGAGAGTTTGCAGCGATTAATTGCCTCAGATGACGCCCCGTCCACGCAGAATTTGACGGCGTCTGATACTGTTACGCCGATCGCGCCTGCAACCACGAACAGCACCCCGGCATCCGCTGATACCGAAGAACGGTCTGCTCCGGAGAAAAAAGTGGTCATAGCGGCGGTTATGACAAACATCGTCGCGACGCCGGATCAATCCGGTGAGATTGCATTGGCGCCGACGCCGGACAGTGCTGCGGCGTCCTCATCTTCAAATACGAAAGAGGCGTCCGTCGTGATTGCGCCGCCGCCGATTGTGCAGCAGCCAGCAAAGGCGGACCGTTCAGAAGCGACCCCCAAAATAGCCAATGTGGTTTCTTCCATCCAAGCGGCGGAGCCGACGGTTGAAGCGACAGGCGCGTCTGTTGAAAAAGAAACGACCGCCGTTGCTCTTTCCATAGACGAATTGAAAGTATCGCCGCCGCCGCGTGAAACGGCCTCGGTTCCGGAAATTAGTAAACCGACAATCAGTAAGGACGTCGCGAGTATTCTGGATTCGATTGATATTCCTGGCGTGGCCACAGAAACAGGCGCATCTCGCGCATCCGCGGCGCTGCCGCCAACGCCGCCGGTGGATGAACAAACCGGCCCCCGGCAATTTGGCGTGGAGAACGGAAAATCCAGAATTACGATTGTTGCGATTGTCGATAGCTGGGTCGAAATTCGCGATGGCGGCGGTGCGCTGCTTCTGACGCGGCTTTTAAAAGCGGGTGATTCATATCTGGTTCCCGATCAACCCGGCCTGAAAATGCACACCGGCAATGCGGGCGGATTACGACTGGAAGTCGACGGAAAAACAGCGCCGCCGATTGGGCCGAAAGGCGCGGTTCGTCGCGATGTGGCGCTGGACCCCGAAGTGTTGAAACGCGTCGCCGCCGACGGTTAGCGGCCTCAACCGCATCCACGTAAAACCAAACACTTGAAATTTTAGCTGGGGAAACGCACATTCCCAGCTTTCCAAGTGTTTGAACCAATGAAATGGGAGCCGATGGCGAGCCTTCAACCAGTCCGTGGGACGCACGACCTGTTACCTGAATCCATGCGCGCGCACCGCCATGTCTCTGACGCGGCGCGGACTGTCGCGTCCCGCTATGGTTTCGAAGAGATGGCGACGCCAATTTTCGAATTTGCGCAGGTGTTCAAAAGAACACTGGGCGACACATCGGATATCGTCACCAAGGAAATGTATACCTTCACCGATAAGGGGGGAGACGAAATTACGCTTCGCCCTGAAAACACCGCTGGTGTTGCGCGGAGTTTCATTTCCGGTGGCTTGGCCCAAAGTACGCCGTTGAAGTTTTTTTATTCAGGACCGATGTTTCGCTACGAGCGACCCCAGAAGGGCCGGTTGCGGCAATTCCACCAGATTGGCGTGGAGTTAATCGGTGTGGCGGGCGTGCAGGCGGATCTGGAAGTCATCGCCTGTGGCGCGCGCATCCTTGATGAA
>JAESSL010000081.1 GCA_016764135.1 Alphaproteobacteria bacterium | reverse complement strand
GGAACGTCGTGGAGCTGAAAGGCCCGTCAACCGATAGCGCGGCGCCTTAACCGCGCTATCGTATCGGGTTTTCGGGTCCGCGACCGCGGAATTTTTCGATAAAAGCGGCGGCGCTCGCCCTATCGAATTGCTTCTGCATCAGCCGTTTGGTCCATGCCGTCAAAACAACCTGCTTTCCAATGCCGGGCATCGGGGTGACAACAACGCCGCCCCATTGATTGGTGTACAGGCTGCTCCAGTCTTCGAGCATCGCCAACGTTTCGGCTTCGGGTTTATCGTAATAGATCACGATGTGGCCATGTTCGGCGGAATGGACCAGGCGTCCCGGCGACCGGGCGGCGGTATAGAACCCCGGGTTGATCGGAACGGGGTGATGAATGCCGGACGTCGGGAAGCGGGACGGATAGGACCCGGTTTCATGGGGCGCGTAATGGCCGCCGCCATTTGACCTTTGGGTTTTGACATGGGCCAGGCCGGGCTCGCCTTCCGCAGCCAGCGCCAGAAACGCCGATTCCGCCGTCATGGATGTGTACCAGTACGCGCCGCCGCCAAGGACGGCCAGCGCCACGAGGGCGCCGATGATGATGTTGTCGCGGCGCATGCGCGCTTTGGGCTGGTGCGCGTCGAATTTCAAACCTTGACCAGAGGACGCCTTACGGCGTTTACGTGATTTTGGTTTGGATTTTAATCTGGCCATTGCGATTTGTGTATCCTGTTTTGCGGTTGGCGCTCGTCCCTTGAAGAGATCGACTGCCGAAATGCCGATGTAAGGTCTTGCTGTATAACATCAAACCGCAAGAATTCGTGTTCGGCGAGCCTTGTTTCCTTCAAGATTTCGTGAAATGTAATTCACCGATTCAATTCCAAAATGGTATGAGGCCTATGCGCGATTTGTTGGAAAAATGGTCGCCGTCCTGGCGGCGGCCCGAAGTGTTGCTGTTTCTGATGGCGGCGTCGTCCACTATTTGCTTTGCGGTCTGGCAAGCGCTGTTGAACAATTTTTCAATTGAGCGCGCCGCCTTTACGGGCGTCGAGATGGGCATTCTGCAAAGCCTGCGTGAAGTGCCCGGATTTTTGTCTTTCACCGTCGTGTTTTTACTTCTGTTGATGCGTGAACAACCCCTGGCGCTGATTTCGTTGCTGTTGCTCGGGGTCGGCACGGCGATCACCGGATTTTTTCCAAGCATCATCGGGTTGTTTTGCACGACAGTGCTGATGTCGGTCGGCTTCCATTATTATGAAGCGCTGCAAATGTCCCTGACTTTGCAATGGGTCGATAAAAAACACGCGCCGGAAATTCTGGGCAGATTGATTTCCGTCAAAGCGGCGGCGTCGATTGTGACCTTTGGCGGTGTCTGGCTGGCGTTTGATTTTCTGAAGGTTGATTTCGCCTGGGTCTATTTGGTCGGTGGCGGCGCCGCGATTGCGTTGACGCTTTTTTGCTGGGCGGCGTATCCAAGTTTTCCGGATCAGATTGTTCAAAACAAAAAGATGATCCTGCGATCTCGCTATTGGCTCTTTTACGCGCTGACTTTCATGTCCGGGGCGCGCCGTCAGATATTCATCGTGTTCGCTGGTTTCCTCATGGTTGAGAAGTTTGGATACAGCGTAAGCTCAATCGCGGTGCTGTATCTCGTTAACGCGGGCATCAATATCTGGTTGGCGCCGCTCATTGGGCGGTTGATTGGCCGGGTGGGCGAGCGCAAAGCGCTGATTTTCGAATATGTCGGATTGGTTGGCGTCTTTACCGGCTACGCTTTCGTCGAGAATTCGACTGTCGCCGCCGGGTTTTATATTCTGGATCATATGTTTTTCGCGCTCGCCATCGCGTTGAAGACCTATTTTCAAAAAATCGCGGACCCCGCAGATATTGCGTCGACGGCGGGCGTCAGTTTCTCGATCAGCCATATCGCGGCGGTTGTCATTCCCGCTGCGTTTGGCGTGTTGTGGTTGACCTCGCCCGCCGCCGTGTTTTTGTCGGGGGCCGCGATGGCGGCTGTGTCGTTGGCGATGGCGTTGAATGTTCCGCACAATCCGTCACGCGGTAATGAAGTCGTGGTGGGGCGTTCCTCGGAGACAGCTCCGGCGGAATAAACGTTCCTGTATCGCCGTCGAGAAACGCCGCCGAGCGGCGATGTTCGGGGTGGGGTTTCACAACGCGGCGATCTGCGCCAGAAGGCCCTTGAAATCCGGGCTATCACCACGACATAAAGGCGATAGAAGCGCCGTCTGGTGATGGTTTTGCTGGCGATAGCTGTCGTGTCAGCTATCGTCTTGGCGATATTGATTTCGGTGCAGAAGTTTTAAGAACAGAAAGATTTGGAGAAGAGCGTGCCCACTAAAGTCGATGAAATAAATTTTGAGCCAGTGTCTATTAATGACGAAGGCGAAATCATTGTTGATGTTGAATTTGTAGCGCCAGACCTTGGTTTGACGCCGGAAGAGTTCATGACGGAAATGGAGGCCGGGCGGGTTTTTCAAATTGCTGAAAAGGGTATTGACGATGATTCAGGTCGGATGCGGTTGACCTTTCGACATCGCGCCAAAGAAACGCGATTTGTTATCGACGAAGATGGACGAATTGTCGCGGACGCCTAAATCCTATGAAATTAATTGTAACATTTCTAATGTAGGATACTATCATTGCGAAACGATGTTTGCGTTTGGGGGATCAATCCGCCGACATTGTGGTTAGGCATTGCGGTAGGTAGCAGATATGAAGATCGCGATCTTGAATGAAAAGCGGCCCCATGAAACGAGGGTTGCTGGATCCCCTGAAGTCGTCAAAAAACTGATTGAAATGGGCCTCAAGGTTGTTGTGGAGAAATCCGCAGGCGTCGCCTCCAGTATGCCCGACGGCGCCTTCAGAGACGCAGGCGCGACGATCGCCAAGGATGCGGCGACTGCGTTAAAGGGTGCGGACATTGTGCTCAAGGTGCAGCGGCCGATGATTGCCGGGGACCGCACTGACGAGCTTTCCAAATTTTCGCCGGGTCAAACCCTGATTTGCCAGATGTCCGCGCGAAGCGAGCCGGAATTTGTGAAAGCGTTGGCGAAAGCGGGCGTCACCGGGTTTGCGATGGAGATGTTGCCGCGCATCTCTCGGGCTCAATCGATGGATGTGCTGTCGTCTCAATCAAATCTGGCCGGCTATAAAGCCGTACTTGATGCGGCGTCGGAATTTGGGCGCGCCTTGCCTATGATGATGACGGCGGCGGGCACTATTCCGCCCGCCCGTGTTTTGTTCATGGGGGTTGGCGTCGCTGGATTGCAGGCGATTGCGACGGCGCGGCGTCTGGGCGCCATTGTCTCTGCAACAGATGTGCGCCCGGCGACTAAAGAACAGGTGGAATCTCTGGGCGCGACGTTTATCGCGGTGGAGGACGAAGAATTTCTGGAAGCGCAAACCGCCGGTGGATACGCCAAGGAAATGAGCGCGGAATATCAGGAAAAACAGCGCGCCTTGATCGCGGAGACCATTAAAAAGCAGGATATCGTCATATGCACCGCGTTGATACCGGGCCGACCTGCGCCGGTATTGGTGGATGAAGACATGGTGAAGTCCATGAAACCGGGTTCGGTTATTGTCGATCTGGCGGTCGAGGCGGGCGGCAACTGCCCGTTGTCCAAGCTTGGCAAGATTGTTTCGAAAAATAACGTAAAAATTGTCGGTCACGCCAATGTGCCCGGTCGTCTTGCGGATGACGCCAGCAAACTTTACGCAAAAAATCTGTTTAATTTCCTGACGCCGATGATGAATGGCGATGGCGATACCTTTAAGATCGACGAAGAAGACGAGATCATCAAAGGGACATTGATTACGCTGGGCGGTAAAATCGTAAATGACGCTATACTCGCCATGCAGGCGCAGCCCGCCAAGGCGGAGGCGGTGTCGAAGACAGTCTCAGATGATGCAGGGGCGGGAGAGTAGCGTTGGAAAAAACCGAGCGACTTGTTGAAAATGCAGCGTCGCTTGCGGGCAACGCAAAAGCGCTGGCGGAGCAGGCGGATTCCGTATTGGCGCAAGTCAGCCAGTTGGCTGTAGCAACGACCAGTGGCGATGGCGATCCCTTTGTATACTTTTTCACCGTATTCGTGCTGGCCTGTTTTGTTGGCTATTACGTAGTCTGGAACGTGACGCCTGCTTTGCATTCGCCGCTCATGGGCGTCACCAATGCGATTTCCTCGGTCATTATCGTAGGGGCGCTGATCGCCGCAGGGCCGGAAAGCATCAGCCTGTCCAAAACATTCGGGTTTATTGCGGTCGTATTGGCGTCGGTAAATATCTTTGGCGGCTTCACCGTGACGCATCGAATGCTGCAAATGTTCAAGAAAAAGAGATAGGCGCGAAGCATGGACGAAAATTACTCGGCCTTCGCCTATTTGATTTCCAGCGTTTGTTTCATTATGGCGCTGCGGGGTTTGTCATCGCCTGTTACGGCGCGGATCGGCAACATGTACGGCATTGTCGGCATGGTGATCGCCATTGCGACCACCCTTGCCGCGCCGCAGGTGCTCAGCTTCACGACAATTACGGTGGGGGTGTTGATTGGCGGCGCGATCGGGACAACCATCGCGCTGCGTATTCAAATGACAGCGCTGCCGCAGCTTGTCGCCGTCTTTCACAGTCTTGTCGGACTGGCTGCGGTCTTTGTGGCGGCGGCCGCGTTTTACCAGCCCGAAGCCTATAATATTGGCTCGTTCGGCGATATCGCCGTCGCCAGTCTGGTGGAAATGAGCATTGGCGCGGCGATTG
>JAESSL010000080.1 GCA_016764135.1 Alphaproteobacteria bacterium | reverse complement strand
TGGTGGCCGGCGCCATCAAAGGCGCGATTGGCGTTGGCCTGCCCACGACCGCAATCGCAATCCTCGGCGCGGGCATTGATTTACGCGCCGCCATACCAATTTTGATTGCGCCATCGCTGGCCGCCAATATCTGGCAGATCATGCGCGGCGGCGGCTTGATGGATTTGCTGCGGCGATTCTGGCTGTTGAACGCGACCGCGTGCGTTGGGGTCTGGCTGGGCACCGTCATTTTATTTCAGGTCGATTCCGCCCTCTTTCCAGCGTTGTTGGGACTCGTGGTCGTGGCGTATGCGGGCATGGGATTATTCGCCTATGCGCCGCGCGTTCCACCCCAGCGTGAAACCGCGCTAACGCCCTTTGTCGGATTGAGCGCGGGCTTGTTAACCGGCACCACCGGGTCGCTCTTGATGCCAATGCTGGTCTATCTGCAGGCGCTCGGCCTCGAAAAGGATCGGTTTATTCAAGCCGCCGGGCTATCGCTCCTGATCGGCACAATCGCCTGGGCGGCGGCGTTGGCGGGACAAGGCGCGCTGGACGCGCAAGCGATGCAACTTTCCGCCTTTGCGCTCGCGCCGACCCTGGTGGGCATGGGGATCGGACATTGGGTCCGGAACCGCCTGTCGCAATCGCTGTTTCGCAAATGCGTATACGTCTTCCTGCTTGTCCTCGGCCTCAATCTTGTTCGCGGCGCCGTCCTCTAGGCGCGCTAGGCGCGTCGTCCCCGTTCAATGACCCCCTCGCGCAAGTGCCGGGCCAATTCCAGCGCCGCAGGGCCGGGGTCCGGGTCGCGCAAATAGAGCGCAATCGCAAAACTGGGTAACTCCGGCAGCCCGGATTCGGCGCCCAGAACCTCCAAATCATCGGGAACGAACGACGCCAGCGATGCGGTGATCGCCATATCCGCGCGGACCGTGGTCATTGTCGCATCCAGGTTGCCGTTTTCATAAACGCTTCGCCAGGACACATCCTTGGCGCCAAGCGCGTCGAATACCGCAGGGCGAAATACACAAAGCTCACTGACGATGGAGAGCGGCAACGGACGTTTCTGAAACGCCACTCCATTACGTTTCCCGACCCAGAACAAGCGCTCGACACAGAGGATTTCACCACTCGTCTGACTGTCCGGCTGCTCCACCAAAACCACATCCGCCTCGCCGTCGCGCAATGCAGCAAGGAGCTCGCTCGAGGCGCCGCCGACCAGCGTAACCTCGACATCGGGATTGGCGTCAGAAAACCCGTCCAACGCAATCGGGAGATAAGTCGGCACAAGATCATCCGGAATACCCAGACGCACTTCGCCCTGAATATCGGGCTCTGTCATTTCGCGCCAGATTTCGTCGTTTAACGCCAGCAGGCGTCGGGACAAGCCAAGAAGCTGCTCGCCGCGCTTGGTGGGTTTCAACCCACGACGGCTTCGGTCGAACAGCGAACATTGAAGCGTATCCTCCAATCGCCCGATCCGCTGGCTCATCGCGCCTTGCGTCAGGTTAAGTCTGGACGCGGCGCGGGTCATGTTGCCCGCGACGGCGACCGCGACAAAGGCGCGTAGAAGGTTGATGTCCAGATTGCGATTCATCTCGGCCTATTAGCTTTGTTAATGTCGATAATAATTATTATTCGATTTAGTTATAAACAACCCCGTTTCAATATGCGCAGGCCATAAATCTGGAAGCGCCATGACTGAAACCCTGCACGCCTTTGTTCTGTTCGCCATCGCCTCGACCGCCAGCCCTGGCGGCGCAACAACGCTGGCGACCGCCTCGGGCGTGCGGTTTGGCTGGCGTCGCAGCCTGCCTTTGCTGTTCGGCATCGCGGTCGGACTGTCCGTGCTGACCGGCGCCGCATCGGGTTTATCCGCGATTTTGCAGAACCACCCCCTTCTATCCTTATTGATGAAAATCGCTGGGTCGGCGTATCTGCTTTGGCTCGCCTATGGCATTGGCCGCGCGGGCGCCCCCCAAGCCGGGGATGGAGGGCGAGACGCGCCCTACACTTTTTTTGCTGGAATCGTATTGCTGGTCTGGAACCCAAAGGCTTGGGCCATGGGATTTGGCGCCGCAGCGTCCTTCGCCGCACTGGCCAGCGATCCAGCGACCCTCGCGTTGATAATGGGCGCGACTTTCGGCGTATCCGCGATCACATTTTTATCTCTGTGGTGCGCTGCGGGCGCGGCCCTCGCCAAGCTGCTGCAGACCGAGCGACAATGGCGCGTCCTCAACGTCGCAATGGCGTTGTTGCTGGCCGCGACGATTCCGCCGATCTGGTTCACCTGAGCCTGATAAATCCCTACACGACAAGAAGCGCCGCCACCCCCAGAACCGTGACCCCGACCCCCGCGATCAATCGAGGGTTAATCGTCATGCGTCCCAGTAACAATGCGCTAAATACCAACGTGGCGAGAGGGTAACTGGCGACCAGCGGCGCCACCGCCGACACGTCGCCGCGCGCCAACGCGGCGTACATCGTAAAAACAGCCATGCCGTTACACACGCCCACAAGAATAAACCAAAACAGACCGCGCCTGTCCGCGGTCGCCATATCGGGCCGCCGCCAACAGGCGGACGCGGCGATCACGAGCACGCCGGACACAACATAGCCGATGGTGACCGCCGCAAAGGGATCGGGCCAATACGCCAATCCGCTTTTCACCCCAGGTTGGACAATGCCGCGCAGGAACGCCGCCGCCAGGGGCAACGTCAGCGCCCAACGGGACCAGTTCCCTTGCGAAGAACCGCGCGCGGTCGCAATCAGCGTCACGCCAAATACAATGACGAGGACCCCGATGGCGTCTACAGGGCCCAATGGCGCGCCAAAAATTATCGCCGCCAACGCCACCGCGAAAACCGGCGCCAGATTGCCGATGGCGCCGGTCATGTTCGGCCCCACAAATCGATTGGACTGAAAGGTCAAAATAGTGACCGCGACGGGAAACATGCACCCGACGCCCGCAAATATCATAAAGCCGCGCCAGTTCCACTGACCAAAATCAACAAGAAACAGAGACCCCGCCAGAAATAGCAGGGCGGAGGCCGGTACGCTGATCGCAGCCCCTTGCAAGGGCGAACGGAATCGCAGGCCAAACTGGGTCAACACCAGCGCCAAGCCGAAAAATTGTGCGGATGTAAGCGCCAGAATCTGCGCGGTATCGATCATGGCTAATAATCCATTGCGTTCTCTATCGGCGCGATGGACCATACCATCACAGCCGCCGCAACCTCGCCAGAAGTAGAGAAAATATTCCATGCAAGATACAGTCGAAATTACCGACCAACCCAACAGCGCGACGTCCACTCCGGACCCCTTTGGCGCGGTCGCGGATCTATACCACGCCTATGTCACGGGCCTGCTGATGACCATCGTCACCCGGCGCGGCA
>JAESSL010000079.1 GCA_016764135.1 Alphaproteobacteria bacterium | reverse complement strand
GGCACCTGGTACTGGAACCGGTATCCCGGCATCGCCTGTGACGTCGAATCCTACAGCTACCTGCCTTTGCTCGAAGAGATGGAATACTTCCCGACGATGAAGTTCGCATCGGGATTTGAAATCCTGGAGTACTGTCAGAAGATCGCGACGAAATACGGCTTTTATGACCATTGTCTTTTTCACACGGTGGTTGGCGAAAGCACATGGGACGAGGCCAGCGGGCGCTGGATAGTCACAACCGATCGTGGCGACAAAATGCGCGCGCGCTACCTTGTCCTCGCCAATGGCATCCTGACGACGCCGAGGCTGGCGCGCATTGAGGGTATGGAAACCTTCGAGGGCAACGCCTTCCACACCTCGCGTTGGGATTACAATGTCGATTTGAAAGACAAGCGCGTGGGGGTCATCGGCACGGGCGCGACCGCCGTGCAGGCCGTACCAGAACTCTCGAAAATCGTGAAGGAATTGCACGTCTTCCAGCGCACCCCCTCTTCCATCGATGTGCGGGACCAGCGCGCCACCACACAGGAAGAAATCGAGGTCTGGTCCCAGGAGCCCGGCTGGGCGCGCGCTCGGCGAGAACGATTGGCGACAATTTCATCCGGTCGGACGGCCCTGAAAGGCAACGACGACTTTTTGTCCGGTAAGGTCAAGGAGTCCAAGGCGCCCAAAAATCATGCGAACCCCATATCGCCGGAAGAGCTGATGAAAAAACAGCTCAACACCAACTTCCGAATCATGGAGCAGATCCGCGCGCGCGTGGACGCCACGGTCGACGACCCCAAGACCGCAGAGGCGCTGAAACCCTATTACACCTATGGCTGCAAACGCCCGGCGTTTCATGATGAATTCCTGACCACCTTCAACAAACCTCATGTCACGCTTGTAGACACCGCGCCGGTTGGCGTGAGCGAAATCAACGCGAAGGGCGTCGTGCATGACGGTGTGGAGTACCCTCTCGATGTGCTGATTTACGCCACAGGGTTTCAATGGATGGCGACGGCCACCTTCGAGATGATAAAGGGGCGCGACGGGCGGAGCTTGCGGGACAAATGGAAGGAAGAAGGTACAAAAACATTCCTTGGCCTGCACTCTCACGGTTTCCCCAATCTACTCATCATGTCCGGCCCCCAAGGCGGCGGCGGGCAGTTCAATTTCACCCGTGGGATCGAATCGCATACCGATTATGTGTTGTGGATGCTGGAAACCTTGCGGGAGCGCGGCGGCGGCATCTTCGATATCCAAGAAGAAGCCGAAATTGAGTTCGCCAGACATTGCCGCGAGGTGGATTCCAACACCCGTCCCTTGCGGGATTGCGTCTCCTACTACAACGGAGAGGGCAAGGCGGAGCCGGGCAGTCTGGCCTATTACGGCGGACCGAAGGAGTGGCACCGACGCCGCACCGCCGCACAGGAAACGATGGAAACCTACGTCTTCACCGATGCGCCGAAATAACGAGCGGCGGTCGCCGAAATCGGGTATTTTGGGCGCAGCGTGACGCAATACAGGGAATCAGCGAATGAGCGATAATCACGAACGCGCCGTTTTGGCGGGCGGATGTTTCTGGGGCGTACAGGATTTGATCCGGAAACAGCCTGGCGTGATTTCAACGCGCGTCGGCTATACCGGCGGCGATATTCCCAACGCCACCTATCCCAATCATGGGACCCATGCGGAAGGCGTCGAGATCATTTTTGATCCAGGCCGGACAAGCTTCCGGGCCATTCTGGAATTCTTCTTCCAGATTCATGACCCTTCCACCCTCGATCAGCAGGGCAATGATCGTGGCTCTTCCTATCGTTCCGCAATTTACTATGTGAATGATGCGCAAAAAGCCGAGGCCGAAAACACGATCGCCGACGTAAACCAATCTGGCTTGTGGCCGGGTCGGGTTGTAACCGATGTCGAACCTGTCGGTGATTTCTGGGAAGCCGAACCGGAACATCAGGATTATCTGGAACGTATTCCCAACGGCTATACCTGCCATTTCATCCGACCCAACTGGGCCTTGCCTCGCCGGGAAAACGCCGCCGAATAACAGCGTGCTTTCAGCGCTCCGCCCCAACGCCGGGTTAATAACCAGCGGCGGGATCTATTTCCTGCAAAAGAGGTTCGCCCGCTTCAACGCGTTTTATATTGGCGCTGATACCGGCCGCCAGATGCGCCACTGTCGGACGGCGCGCCACATGGGGCATGACCGTGATCTTCGGGTGCGACCATAGTGGACTCTCCGGCGGCAAGGGCTCCGGGACATGCGCATCCAGCGCCGCATAGGACAACTGGCCGGAATCCAACGCCTGTATCAGATCATTAACCACAACGTGTTTTCCACGCCCCACATTCACCAACATTGCCCCTTTTGGCATCATGGCGAAGGTACGAGCGCAAAAAATTCCCTCCGTTTCCGCCGTTAGCGGCAACAAACAAACGGCGATGTCGGTTTGACCAAGAAACGATTCCAGCGCATCCGGACCGTAGAAGAGAGGAACCTCCTCGCTCTCCCGAGGACTGCGCACCCACGCTTTCACGTCGAACCCCAGCGATTTCAAGACCAGCGCCGGCGCTTTCGCCATCATGCCGAACCCCAAAAAGCCAATGCGCCGGTTTTCCGGGCGGACAATCGGGACTCGACGCCATTCCTTATTCGCCTGGGCTTCCTGATAGCGTGGCATATCGCGATGAAACCGCAACACATGCATGATGACGTATTCGGTCATCATCGGGTCGCCGTCCGGAAGCTCCAGCTTGCCAAGCGGCGCCTTGGGCACTTTGGGGTGATGGATAAATCCGTCGACGCCCGCAGAGCGCGAAAACATCGCCTTCAAATTTGGGAATTCCGGCAGCACCCCGAAATCAGGCCGCATGAACGCAAGATACTCAATCTCCGCCGGGTCGCCCGCATCCGGCCAGATGCGCACATCCAGTCCGGGCATTTGACTTGCGAACCTATCAATCCACGCTTGCGCGTCGCCAATATGCTTGTCCAGATTCACGATTAGCAGCGCCATGACGTCTCTCCCCGTTCGAGAATGCAACCCAGAGACGTTACCCGCCGACCAACCCGCTGTCAGTCTCAATAAAAACTGACAGCGGTAATTCTAACGCAGAGGGGACGGAAGGCGCGGCAAAGACGAAGAATCAATCAGCGTACAGGACGTTGTTTTCATGAAACACCGGGTCGTTATCAACGGGATTTCCCGCGTCGCCAAAGTAATAATCGTACACAGGCTCTTCGTCGTAGACCTCGCGCCAACTATCGCGCTGCCCGGTCGAGCCCATGCAGGCGGAGAGAATGATGCAAGAGACGATGACGATCAGAAATCGGAGCATGGGCGCTTTCCACAGTAATTGAACAGGCGGATTGTATGGTTAGATAGATAGTGAAAGAGGTTTATTCACTCACGCATCCTGCGTACAGCCAGAATTAACGGTCTTCGGGCGCCAGCACGACGCCCCTCCCCTGCGCCGTGATGGCGTCAATGCGGATATATTCACCGGCGTCCAGAATATCAAACCCCTCAATACAAAGCGCCGCGCGAGCCACGGACAAGGCGGGCGCACGCATCGCCGCCACAATAGCGTTCCGCAAGGCGGATATTTCGTCTTCGCTGCGTAGGAGGCTCGTGACGTACGGCAGGCACGGCCCTGGCGCCGAATAGCCAATTATGGCGAGTCCTTCGAAATTCTCCGGCGCATGGCGTTGAATAAGCGC
>JAESSL010000078.1 GCA_016764135.1 Alphaproteobacteria bacterium | reverse complement strand
GGCGGCGGGGTGCGAGGCGGGCGGGGCGGGTTCGGACTTGGTGTGGCGGGACTTGCGCTTCTTGGCTTTGGTGGCGCGGCGGGGCTGCATATCACCTCGCTGGCGCGAACGCTGGATTTGAAACGCGCCATTATTCCGCGCATGGCGTCTGTGTTATCCGCCTGGGGGATGCTGACCTCCGATCTGCGCTATGAGTTGAGCCGCACCCATATCGGCGAAATTGACGGCGCTTCGTCCCAGCAGCTGCAATCGCTCTATGGTGAAATGGAGACTGAGGCGCGGGACGCGTTGGCGGGTTGGTTTAACGGGGACATCTCGACCAACCGCACAGCGGATATGCGCTACGGTGAACAGATTTTCGAAATCGACGTATCCTTGGACGGCATTGATCTTTCGGACGATCAAGCGACAGGCGCCATCAAGCGCGCTTTCGAAGCGCGGCATAAAGAACTGTATACATACGCTTTGCCGGACCGAGATCCTGTCCTCGTGAATGCGCGCGTGGCGGCGATTGGCGCGTTGTCGGCGCCCGTTGATGAGCTGCCGATTGAGACAGGGCCCATGCCGGATCCGAAAGGCGTGCGCGCAATTTATCTCGGAAAATGGATCGATGCGCCGGTGTACGCCTTTGACAAGCTCCCCGCAGGCGGTGAGGTGCATGGCCCCGCATTGATTGAAGCACCGACGACGACGGTTTTACTGCACGCGGGCGATCGGGCCCTTGTTACCGATGCGGGCTGGTTGGATATCGCAATCAACAAGGCGTCGTGAATTTTGGTTCGCTATAAAAAATCTATAGTTTTTGAAATCTTTGGTTAATTTTTTTGTTTTTTTTGTGAGAAAACATCTACCCTGACCTTATAAAATTTTTAGGACGGTCCATATGGCTGGCCAAGGGAAAATGTTTTTAATATCGCGTAAAGGGTTATTCGATGGAAAAGGTGTTGTTGGTGGAGGACACGCGTTTGTTCTCCGACTTGATAACAGCTCGAATTGAATCGTCTTTAGAAATCCCGGTCGTGGCGGCGACGGATATGCTTGGCGCCCGACGTATTATTGACGAAATGCGCGACGATATCTCTTTGGCCATTCTGGACCTGACGCTGCCGGACGCCCGCGATATGGATATTGTTCACTTCGCGCGCGAAATGAAAATACCGTCGATTGTGTTTACCGGCAGCTTTGACGTTGCGTTACGGGCGCGCATTCTGGAATCGGACGTGATTGATTACGTTACGAAGGATTCTCCGGGCAGCGTCGATTATCTCATCTCCATTGTGCAGCGGGTCTTTAAAAACCAGTCGATGACAGCGTTGGTCGTCGATGATTCCGCCGTCGCGCGAAAGTTGATTTCAAAGCATTTGAAGCAATACCGGTTGAATGTTCTGGAAGCTGAAAATGGGTTGAAGGCGCTGGAAGTTCTGGAGAAAAATCAAACGGCGACGGGGAACAACATTTCTCTGGTGATCAGCGACTTCGAGATGCCTGAAATGAATGGCGCTGAGTTAATTCGCTCCATACGCCGAAAATGGTCGAAGGACGAGTTGGCGGTTATTGGATTGTCGTCGAGTAATAGTGACAGCCTGTCCGCTCGATTCATCAAAAATGGCGCGAATGACTTTTTATCGAAACCTTTTTTGCCAGAAGAGTTCTTTTGCCGGATCTCGCAAAACCTGGATACGCTGGACCGCATCAAGGCGCTTCGACATGCGGCGACTCGGGATTTTCTGACCGGGATGTATAACCGGCGTTTCTTTTTTGAATTAGCCGCCCCGCTTTTCGCGGATGCGACTCGCAGAGAATCTGATTTGCTGGTGGCGATGATCGACATCGACCATTTTAAATTGGTGAACGACACTTATGGGCACGATACCGGAGATGAGGTTTTAAAATCCGTCGCAGAGGCGTTAACCGGAATGATGCGCGAAACCGATGTGATCGCCCGGTTTGGCGGAGAAGAATTTTGTCTGCTGGCGCCGGCTGTTTCCGCCAAAGCCGCGCCCGGGTTTTTGGAGAAAATTCGGGAACGGTTATCTCAATTAACTTTCAAGGAGAGCGCGTTTTCCATTACGGTCAGTATTGGCGGGACAAACGCTTTGGGGGCCGATCTGAACTCGATGATTACGCAAGCCGACAAATTTTTATACGCGGCTAAAGAGGCGGGTCGGAACCGGGTTATACTAGCGCCGTAAGTGGGTTGGCTACGGTTATTCGGCCCGTAGGCGGGTGGATTACGAAAAACCAGGTTGAATTAAAACCAGATTACATTCGTGTGATTTTCGGGCGTACGATTTTCAGGCGCTAGTTTCGGATATTGCGCCGGGCGCAGCTACCGAAGCGCGTAGAAAATCAGAATCACAAAAATCCAACCCAATGTCGCGGCGCCAAGACAAAACAGCACCGTGGCCCCTTTGAACCAGGACTTTGATCGATTGAGTTCCATATGTGTGTGAACCGCTATTGTCTTCTCCATCATCATCCGCCGATAGTAATCGGCATTGTTTGATGATAAACATGCGAATATCGTGCCACGAATTAACCGTTTGAATAATAAGTAAAAATATAAGATTAACAAAGCTTTAGCGAGCAATATGTAAATATTCTCGACAGGCGAAATTCGGTATTTTTTACGCGTAAAAGTTAATTTTTATAGAAAAATGTTTATTTTCAATAAGTTATGATCAGTTATGGGGCCGCAACGTGATCTGGTCTGTGAGTGTAAAGTAAATCGACATTCAGGCGCGGTTTTGGTTAGGATTCCAGCGTTTTAGCGGCGACTATTGTAATTTCCACGAGGTCGCCTTCTGCTAAATCAACGCCGATACAGGCGCGTTGCGGCCAGTTGCCCGGGCCAATCCATGGATTCCAGACTGCGTCCATGTCAGCTTTTTTCGAAATATCGGTGATATAGACCGTCGCCGACAGAATTCGGGTTTTGTCGGAGCCGAGATCCCCCAGATTTTTATCCAACTTCGCCAACGTCAATCGGGTTTGCTCCGCCAGATCCGCAGTGGGGGCGCC
>JAESSL010000077.1 GCA_016764135.1 Alphaproteobacteria bacterium | reverse complement strand
GGTGTCGATCATGACAGCCAGGTGCGAGGCGTCCGGGCGCTTCAACATAAGGAACAACAGATTCAGGATTAGAGATAGACGGCGTTAAGCGACCTTTCGCCGGCTTCGCGGCGCTACGCCGATGCTTGTTTGATCTCTATTGTCGGTTTCGGACGGCGGACGCTCAGTCCGTGGCGAGCATACCGATGATGTTGTAGCCATTATCGATATGCATGATTTCACCGGTCGCGCCGCCGCCCAGATCGGACAGCAAAAAGAGCGCGGCGCCGCCGACATCATCGAGGGAGATATTTTTCCGCATGGGTGAATTTTCACCCTGCCATTTATAGACAAACCGCGCATTGCCAACCGCCGCGCCGGATAAGGTGCGCATGGGTCCGGCGGAAATTGCGTTGACCCGGATACCGCGTTTGCCCAGGTCCGCCGCCAGATACTTGGTGCTGGCCTCAAGCGCCGCCTTGGCGACGCCCATGACGTTGTAGTTGGGCATGACCCGTTGCGACCCGTCATAGGTCAGGGTGATCATGGACCCGCCCTCGGGCATCAAGGGGACGGCGGCGCGCGCCAATGCGGTGAAGGAGTAACAGGATATTTCCATCGTCTGCGCGAAATTGGCGCGAGAGGTATCCAGAAAGCGGCCATTGAGTTCAGCGCGGTCGGAAAAGGCGATGGCGTGAACCAGAAAGTCCAGCTGACCCCATTCGTCTTTGATTCTTTTGAAGACAGCGGCGATGTCGTCGGCGTTGGAGACGTCACAGGGCATGACGATGTCTGATCCAAGCTCATCTGCGAGCGGTCGCACGCGCTTGGCGATGGCGTCGGATTGATAGGTAAAGGCCATCGTCGCTCCGTGCGACGAAAGCGTTCGCGCGATGCCCCAGGCGATTGAATGATTGTTGGCGACGCCTAGTACGAGGCCCCGTTTTCCCGCCATTAGCGCTTCTGGCATCGTCATATGCTCCTGACCATCAAGCCTGCGTCATGCCGGCTTGATGGACTCTAAAATTCAGCGCCGATGTTTTGACGACCGACTCCGCAGATGTTTTTACAACCGACCCCGCCAACGTTTTGAGGACAAACCCCCGTCGGGGGAGGGGGCGTTACCCGTTGTAACGTTGGAACACCAGTGTCGCGTTGGTGCCGCCAAAACCGAAGCTGTTGGACATGACGGTGTCGAGCGTCACGTTGTCCTGGCGTTTCTGCACGATGGGAAAATCTACGGCTTCGGGCATCAGTTCTTCGATATGCGCCGATGCGGTGATGAAGTCGTTATTCAACATCATCAGGCAATATATGGCCTCCTGTGCGCCAACTGCGCCCAGCGAATGCCCGGTCAGCGACTTGGTGGAGCTGATCGGCGGCACGTCGGCGCCAAAGACTTCGCGGAGCGCTTCGAGTTCCCTGATATCTCCGACGGGCGTTGATGTGCCGTGGGAGTTGATATAGTCGATGGGCTGGTCGACGGTCGCGATGGCCTGGCGCATGCATCGTGCGGCGCCTTCTCCGGAGGGTTGAACCATGTCAAACCCATCGGATGTCGCGCCGTATCCGGCGACTTCGCCATATATTTTCGCACCGCGCGCCTTGGCGTGTTCCAGCTCCTCCAGAACCACAACCGCAGCGCCGCCCGCAATAACAAATCCGTCGCGGTTGGCGTCATAGGCGCGGCTGGCGACAGCGGGGGTATCGTTATACTTGGACGACAGGGCGGGCATGGCGTCGAACAGTAATGTGAACGACCAGTGCAGCTCTTCGCCGCCACCGGCGAACATGACGTCCTGTTTGCCCCATTGGATCAATTCGGCGGCGTTGCCGATGCAATGAGCGCTCGTCGCGCAGGCGGAGCTGATGGAGTAATTGACCCCGTGAATTTTAAACGGCGTCGCCAGGGTGGCCGAATTCGTGCTCGACATAACCTTGGGTACGACAAAGGGGCCAACCCGTTTTGCGTTTTTTGTCCGCATTGTGTCGATGGCGGTGACCATGCTGCTCATCGACGGTCCGCCGGAGCCCATGATAAGACCGGTGCGCTCATTGGAGACGTCACTGTCTTCGAGCCCTGAATCCTCTATCGCCTCTTCCATCGCAATAAAATTATACGCGGCGCCTTCGCCCATAAACCGACGTTGCTTGCGGTTCAGCCGCTCTTCCACGTCCATTTTGATGGTGCCGTGCACATGGCTTCTGAAGCCAAGTTCGGCGTATTCCGGACTATGGACAATGCCAGACCGGCCTTCTTTCAGGGAATCCAACACTTCAGCCTGATCGTTTCCGATGCTGGAGACAATCCCGATACCTGTTACCACTACTCGGCGCATCATTTAACTTTCTGCAAGAGTTTCGCTTAGGGGGCCTGGTCTGCGCTAAAGAGCCCGACACGCATGTCGTTCGCCTGATAAATCGGCTCTCCATCGACTTTCATGACGCCATCGGCGACGCCGAGGACGAGTTTTCGCATTATGACCCGTTTAATATCGATTACGTAAGTAACCTTCTTGGCGGTTTCCAGAACCTGGCCGGTAAATTTTACGTCACCGACGCTGATCGCCCGGCCGCGGCCCTGCCCGCCAGACCATCCCAGGAAGAACCCGACCAACTGCCACATGGCGTCGAGGCCGAGGCAACCGGGCATGACGGGGTCGTTCTCGAAATGGCATTTAAAAAACCAGAGGTCAGGATTGATGTCCAATTCGGCGACAATTTCGCCTTTCCCCTTGGATCCGCCCGTGTCGTTAATCGTGACAATACGATCCATCATGAGCATGGGCGGCAATGGTAGCTGCGCGTTGCCGGGCCCAAACAGGTCGCCATGCGCGCAGGTCAGCAGGTCTTCATAAGCGTAGCTGCCCTTTTGAGTATTCGTCACGCCGCACCCTCATTTTTTGTTTGCGTGTTGTTAACCGCCTTTATACGACGAAAACAACACCATAATTCCAAAGTGGAAAATAACCCCGTCGGCGCCGCTGGTCCAGAAAACCTTGCAGGCGCAAAACGATGGGGAAATTGGCTAAACGTCAAGATTGGCGACTTTCAGCGCATTTGCCTGAATAAAGTTTCGACGCGGCTCGACAACGTCGCCCATAAGGGTGGAGAACAGCTCGCCCGCTTCTTCCGCATGGGCCACGCGAACCTGCAACAGGGTGCGCGCGTTTGGATCCAGCGTTGTTTCCCAGAGTTGGTCCGGGTTCATTTCGCCCAGTCCTTTGTAGCGTTGGATGGTGATGCCCTTGCGGCCTAGCGCCGTAACCTCTTCGAACAACGCAACCGGGCCGGAAATCGGGGTGCCGGGATCCTCTGAAGAGGCGCCGCTGGGTCTCAGAATTGCCGCCTTTATACCAAATTTCCGTTTCAGTTCATCGGCGCGCGCGTCCAGTCTTCGCGCCTCCGCGCTCCGCAGTAAATCGCCGTCCAGCACGAAGCGGCGGGTGACGCCGCGCAGTAATAATGAGAATGCAAGACCGCCTTCCCCATCCGATTCGCCGCTCCAGCCACGGGCCAGCGGATCGGCTAGCACGTCAAGTTGTCGCGCAATGAGTTCCGCCGCCGCCGCTGATTTTTCAGGGTCGGAGAGTACGTCGGGGTTCAGCGCGCCAGCGATGGCGGTTTGTTCCACGACATTGCGGTCGCCAACCTTGCGAATAAGCGGCTCCATGAGTTTGGCGGCGCTCTGCGCCTCTTCCACCACGCTGAACAGATCCTCGCCCGCAATCTCGCTGTCGTCGGACAGGACGAGCGTGGCGTCCTTCGCCCCCTGACGGATCAGATAGGATTCGAGGCCGGGATCGTCTTTGAGATACACGCCGGAATTTCCGCGTTTGGCGCGATAAAGCGGCGGTTGGGCGATATAGAGATATCCGCGCTCGATGAGTTTCGGCATCTGCCGGAAGAAGAACGTCAACAACAGCGTGCGGATATGGCTGCCATCGACATCGGCGTCCGTCATGATGATGATGCGGTGATAGCGGCATTTGTCGGCGTTGAAGTCGTCGCGCCCGATACCCGTGCCCATGGCGGCGATCAGAGTGCCGATTTCGGCCGACGCTAGCATTTTGTCAAACCGTGCGCGTTCGATATTCAGAATTTTACCGCGCAGGGGCAAAATGGCTTGGTTGCGCCGCTCGCGACCCTGCTTTGCAGAGCCGCCAGCGGAGTCTCCTTCGACGATGAACAGTTCGGATTGCGCGGGGTCGCGTTCCTGACAATCGGCCAGTTTGCCCGGCAGGCTATTGATGTCGAGTGCGCCTTTGCGTCGGGTCAACTCCCGCGCCTTACGCGCGGCTTCGCGCGCGGCGGCGGCCTCAACAATTTTCATGACGATGCGCTTGGCGTCGGCGGGGTGT
>JAESSL010000076.1 GCA_016764135.1 Alphaproteobacteria bacterium | reverse complement strand
AGCGGAAACCTGCTGTTGAACGCCGCCGCCAACAAAGGCTCCGCGCAGAACCGGCCCGGCGGGCAACAGGGCGGGCAACAGGGCGGCCCGCAATCTGGACAGCAACCGCCAGCGCAACAACAACCAACGCCAGCCGCGGCGCCACCATCCGGCGCTGGTCAATCTGCAGCCGCAGCATCCACGCTCGCAGCGACACAGGCATCCGCGAACGCCGCTGCGACAAGCGGCGCCAATGCTGGACGCATTTCGCAAGGTAGTACGTTCGGCGACGCCATCACCAGCGCCGCAGGACCGGCGACAGGCCCCGGCTCTATAGCGCGTGCCGCACCCGCCGCACCAAAACCGCCAGCGAGCCCAACGGCCCAGTCGCGCGCCACGACCGATCAAATTGCGGTCCAGATTCGCAAAGCTGTCGATCAGGGTAATGATAAAATTCGTATTCAGCTTCGGCCTGCCGAGTTGGGTCGGGTGGAGATCAAACTTGATATCGGCGCCGATGGTCGCGTTATGGCCAGCGTCACCGCCGAACGGCCTGAAACAATGGAGCTTTTGCAACGCGACGCGCGCGGACTTCAGCAAGCGCTTCAGGACGCCGGGTTACAGGCTGACTCCAATAGTCTGAGTTTTAGCCTGAATGGCGACAACGCAGAGGATCAACCCTCAGAGAACGCCCGCAACGGTGAGAACAATCAATCCGAAGAGACCCTGAGCGCAACCGCCGACGACAGAGATGCGCCACGCCGCGCCGCCGATGGTTTGATCGACGTTGAAGTTTAGGAAAAGGACGAGAGGCTTAAGTCATGGAAATTACACCTACCGCAACACAAACCCTCGGAGAGTCGTCCAGCGGAAAGGCCGCGAATTCATTCACCGGACTCGCTGATGATTTTGATGACTTTTTGATTTTGCTCACGACACAGCTTCAGCATCAGGACCCCCTGGCGCCAACGGACACCAACGAATTCACCAATCAACTGGTTCAATTCGCCAGTATCGAACAACAGGTCCAGCAAAATACAAATCTGGAAAAATTGATTGATCTGCAGGGTCAGAATCAGGCGATCGGCGCACTTTCCTTTATGGGTCGGACCATCGAGGCCCAAGGTAACACGAACATGCTGATCGATGGCGAAACCACATTCACCTATCGCTTGCCCGAAAACGCAAGCGGCGCGTCTATATCCATATTCGACTCCAGCGGCGAGCTGGTGTTTCAGGAAGCCGCGCCAACGGACGCCGGGCTCCACGACATTGTCTGGGACGGCAGCACGAATGCTGGCGGCCTCGCCCCGGACGGCGCCTATTCATTCCTTGTCACCGCAATCGGCAGAAATGATGCGCCACTCGACGTCACGCATGGCGTCGTCGGAGTCGTCTCCGGCATCTCCTTTGAAAATGGCGAGACAATACTCGGAATTGGCAATGTCGCCGTACCACTCGACAACGTTACAGGAATTCTCGAACCGCAGAACGCGGCCTCATCCGATAGTTAGAAAGATAAACAATAACAGTTTCCGGCATTCGTCAGAATTCCGGGTTAAACGGAGAATATAATGAGTTTATTCGGTGCAATGAGGTCCGGCGTTAGCGGATTGTTCGCGCAAAGCCAAGCCATCGCCATGGTGGCTGATAATATCGCGAATCTGAACACGACCGGCTACAAGGAAGTTTCGCCACGGTTCTCAACCTTGGTGACCACGCAATCCTCGCAAAATTCGTTTACCCCGGGCGGCGTTCAGTTGAACACCCTGAACGGCATCGATCAGCAAGGGTTGCTTGAGGCGTCTGCAGTCGCCACCGATATCGCGATCTCTGGCGACGGGTTTTTCGTCGCATCGACCGACTCTACGACCGGCGCCGGCGCTGTGCGGTTTACCCGCGCGGGGTCCTTCCGCGCCGACGCCGACGGCAATCTCGTCAATACCGCCGGGTTATTCCTGACGGGTTGGCCCATCACCAATGGCGTAGTGCAACAAACAAGCGTTCTGAATGCTCTCACGACGATCAACGTCGCCAACCTGACATCGGCGCCCATCGCCAGCAGCACCGTGAACCTTGGCGCCAACCTGCCATCGACAGCTGCAACGGGCGACGCCTTCAATCTATCCGTCCAGACACTCGACAAGCAAGGCGGGCAACACACCGCCGTTTACACATATACCAAAACGGCGACGGCGAACGCCTGGGACGTCACCATTACAATCACCGACGCGTCCTTTGTCGATCCGGATACGAATAACGACGGCACCAACGTAGCCGCCCTAATCGCAGGAACGACGTCAACCCGTCTGGGCACCATGACTTTTGGCGCTGATGGCACCTTGGCGTCCGTCACCGCCGACAGTACAGCGGGCGACATCGCGACGGTAAACGCGGACAATGAATTTGTGTTCGACATTGACTATGACAATAATCTGGCGACCGGCGCGGCGGCGGACCGGGTTGCGTTGACCACCAATCACGGCACGGCCGGACAGGCAAATGGCTTCACGCAATTCGCCGGAACCTTCGTGCCAAACTTCATTACCCAGAATGGTCGACAATTCGGCTCCGCCACCGGAGTGAGCATTGGCGAAGACGGCAAGGTCTCCGCATTGTTCGATAATGGCGAAACCCGAGAAGTATTCCAGATCCCACTGGCCGTTTTCCCGAACCCAAACGCTCTGACGCCCGTCACCGGAAACTCATTCTCGGCCAATGACGCCGCGGGCAACGCTATCCCCCGAGAGGCGAATACCGGCGGCGCCGGGTCTGTCGCACCTCGGGCGCTGGAAGCCTCCACGGTCGACCTTGCGAATGAATTCACCAAGATGATTATTACGCAACGCGCATTTTCAGCGAATACCCGCGTTATTACGACGGCTGACGAAATGCTGGACGAGCTAACCCGCATTATTCGATAGCCTCGTTTTTGATTAAGGGCGATGGATCGAAAATCGATCTGGCCCTGATTTTTCAAGATAAAGCCCTTTGGGCCCGGCCGATTGGCTGGGCCCATTTTTTCTATGACGTTAAACGCCGCCGCATTTACAAAATTTTTATAGTTTCCGCGTAATCTTCTACAGGGAAGAGGGAAACGATTTTTGCGGAGCCACCTAATATGGCCAATTCGAAATCAAACGATGGTCGCGACGGATCAGGTCCAAATATTGACGAAACGGACGTCGACGCAGCAATACGGCCTGATAAAACCGACACCGACGTCAAGGCGCGACTGGCGAATTTACCGCCTCCCGGCGCCATGCGGTGGGTCATTCGACGAAAAGCGGCCGTATTGTCGGCCATTGACGCCGGTGATTTGACCATCGTCGACGCATGCGAGCGCTACAACCTGTCGGTTGAAGAAATTGATTCCTGGCGAAAATTAATCGACGCGCATGGCGTACGCGGCCTCCGATCAACCCGATTGCAGCAATACCGGAAACCCAGTGACGAATAACCAAGGGTTATTTCGAGTCCACCGCCAAAGCGATTGATATGCCGCCAAATCTTGAAAATACAGACGATCACTTGAATTTTTCAAATACTGGCGCTGCTTTTTCTTACAATGTCCGTTTAATTTTGCCGTAATCCCGAAATTTACATGAGTTTTCCATACTATGTTTTACGCATCTTTTAATTTTCTTTTGAGGTGGGAAAATTTTGCCGCCTTTTAACTTCATATTTGTTCAGTTCTATCGTATATTGTCACTTGGAACGAATCGTGCTTGCAAATGAAGATAGCAATTCACGATCACAAGGCGAGCTTGGCGCGATCGTGAACGCTTTTTACGGTCGTGCAAATGGATTCAGGCTCGATTGATCGAGACATTGCGCCCGACGGGGAATCGAAGATGGATGCTTTACTGCAGATTTTGAGAAGCGTCGGCACCGCACGATTGGGCGCCATGGCGGGCGTCGCGGT
>JAESSL010000075.1 GCA_016764135.1 Alphaproteobacteria bacterium | reverse complement strand
CAAAAGAACGTCCAGTTTTGGTGGCGGCGTTGACGAGTCTGCGGGAAAACGGCGCACCCTTTGATGGAACCTTCCATACGGTTGATGCGCGCGTTTTGGCGATCGCCGGTCGTCAGGAGGGCCAGGATTGCGTTTTATGGATCGCCGACGCGACGTCCCACGCAGATTTGTCTATGGCGTTGAGCGCTAAAACCCGTGCGGCTGCTGATTTACAAACCATGCTGGACCTCCTGCCGCTGGCGGTGTGGTGGCGGGACGCTTCGTTGCAAATTGTAGGTTGCAATACGCGCTATGCAGCGGCGCTGGATGCAACAAAAGAGCGCGTGATCGATAAAAATTGGGAAATCGTCCCAGAGCGCCGGGAATCCGGATTGGCGCGCCGCGCGCAGATGGCGGGTGCGGCGATGTCGGAAAGCGCCTACATCGTCATCAATGGCGAGCGGCGATTGTTTGAGTTCAGCGAGGCGCCCCTGTCCACTCAAGCTGGCGAGACGTCCGACGATAACTCTCAGCAACGCCGTGTTGGCGGGTATGCGATGGATGTTACAGCGTTGGAGACTGTTCAGTCGGATCTGGCGGAGCAGATAGCGGCGCATGACAGTGTTCTGGAATCGCTGGGCACGGCGATCGCCATCTTTGGGCAGGATAAGCGTTTGCAGTTTTTCAATAACGCCTTCCTCGATTTATGGGGACTCCGGCCAGAGCATTTGAGCGAAGAACCACTTTTGGGTGATGTTCTGGAAATCTTGCGCGCACGCCGGCAATTACCGGAATATGCGGATTTCGCCGAATTCAAACGCGAAATGAATAGCCTGTTCACCTCTTTAATTGAACCGAGCGAGGAGCTTATTCACCTCCCCGATGAACGGACGTTGCGCATGCTGGTGACGCCGCACCCCTCGCAAGGCCTGATGTTTGTGTATGAAGACGTTACGGATCGCTTGGCGTTGGAGCGGTCCTATAACACGCTGATCGCCGTACAAAAGGAATCGCTGAATAATTTGCATGAAGCGATCGCGGTGTTTGGCGCGGATGGGCGGCTGAAACTATGGAATGACGCCACCACCGTGATGTGGAGCGTTCAAGATGAGGGTGCGTTGCTGGAGACGCATATCAGCGACCTTCTGGAAGAGACGCGATCCTACTTCATGACGACATCAGATTGGCCGGCGCAAAAACAGCGGCTGATTCTGTCAATCACTGAGCCAGAATCCCGGGAAGGTCGGTTGGAGCGCACGGATGGATCTATCCTGGATTACAAATGCGTGCCGTTACCCGATGGCGGGTGTCTGCTCGGTTATATCGACGTTACGGATGGGTTCCGGGTCCAACGCGCCCTGGAAGACCGAAATGCGGCGCTGGAGCAAGCAGACCGGATGAAGTCGGAATTTATCGCAACAATGAGCCACGAATTGCGGACGCCGCTCAACGCCATCATTGGATTTACCGAAATTCTCGATAATCAGTTTTTTGGCGAATTGGAACCCCGACAGAAAGAATACGTTCAGGGCATTCTGGCGGCGTCGCGTCACCTGCTGTCGCTGATTAATGATATTCTGGATCTGGCTTCAGTGGAGTCGGGGATTATGACGATGGAAATGGAACCCGTTGACGTCAAGGCGATGTTAAATGATCTGGTCGATGTCTTTCAAAAGCGGGCGGTGCCAGACGATGCGCCGCTGGAAATTGATTGTCCGGCGGATATCGGCGAAATATCCGCCGACCTGCGTCGCTTGCGTCAGGCGTTGTACAATCTGGTATCCAATGCGTTGCAGTTCACGCCACCGGATGGCAAAGTTAATATCTCGGCGTGGCGCGAGGATGATGACATGCTGTTCTGCATTTCAGATTCCGGTGTCGACATTGCGCCGGAGGATCATGACCGGATATTTGAAAAGTTTGAACGAACGTCGCGTGGCGGTCGCCAGGGCGGCGCTGGATTAGGGTTGGCGTTGGTCAAGAGTATTGTTGAACTTCACGGTGGCGAGGTTGTCGTTAGCTCCGGACAGGGCCGTGGAACGCAAATTACCTGTCGGGTTCCCTCATCTGGCGTATCATCAGCAATCGTCGCGCCGAGTACCCTGATCTCGAGCGACGAACATAAACCTCTGTAAATAACTTTCACTCGGAATGACCGCTATCCTTTGCGGTAAAACTGATGGCGAATATAACGGTCGCAATGTCTCAAATTTATCAGGAAGAGTTATCTAATTTTCGGGCGACGGCGCATCTGGCGGAAAGATTGGCGCAGTGTCTCCGTTTTGGCGATATCGTCGCGTTGCAAGGACCGCTTGGCGTTGGCAAAACGACTTTTGCGCGGGCTTTGATTCGCGCGCTCGGGTGGACGGAATCAGAAATACCAAGCCCGACGTTCACCTTGGTTCAGCAATATGATCTAGCAGATTTCAGTCTCTGGCATTTCGATCTATACAGACTGGAAGATGCTGAAGATGCGTTTGAATTGGGTATTGAGGAGGCCTTTTCAGAAGGCGTCTCGCTTATTGAGTGGCCGGATCGTCTGGGCCGTTATTTGCCGGGGACGCGGTTGGACGTACTTTTTTCGTTCGCCGAGAGTGATGATGCGCGATGCGTGACAATCGAAGGGGATGCGGCGTGGGCGGATCGTTTGGACGGCTTGGGTCATGAGTAAGGCGTCGCTTCAGGATCGTTCCGGCCTTATTGAGGCGTTTCTGGAACGCGCAGGGTGGGCGGGCGTCGACCGGTCGATACTGGCGGCGGATGCGTCGTTTCGCTCCTATGACCGTCTCCACGGAGACAACCGAAAAGCGGTGTTGATGAATGCGCCGCCGCCGCAGGAGGACATTCGATCCTTTCTTCGCATCGGTAAAATTCTGACCAGACTGGGGTTGAGCGCGCCGGAAATCTTTGCTTCCGATACAGAGGCGGGATTGATTTTACTGGAAGATTTTGGAGATCGAACCTATACAAATTTATTGCGCGAGGACCCGTCGAGGGAGTTCGAGTTGTATAGCCTAGCGGTCGATGTACTGATCGACTTGCATCGGCGATTTGAAGGTGCTGCGCATGTGCCGGATTACGATGACGACCGTCTGCTGGATGAAGCGGGTTTGCTTTTCGACTGGTATTTGCCGGAGGTTGGTTCGCTTGGACTCGATCTGAGCGACGCCGTCCGCTCGGACTATATCGAGTTATGGCGTAAAATTATGCCTTTGGCGCGTCAGGCCCCGAAGACTTTGGTGCTGCGGGATTATCACGTCGATAATCTTATGTTGCTGGAGGATCGTGGCGGCGTGGCTCGATGCGGACTACTCGATTTTCAGGACGCCGTAATCGGCCCGTCGAGCTATGATCTGGCAT
>JAESSL010000074.1 GCA_016764135.1 Alphaproteobacteria bacterium | reverse complement strand
GGGCCGAATTGATGGAGCTGCAGGCGAACCCGGATCGGTCCGCGCAGGGCGCCGTCGTTGAAGCCAAGCTGGAAAAAGGCCGAGGTTCTGTGGCGACCGTTCTTGTGCAACGCGGAAAATTACGCATTGGCGATATTTTCATCGCGGGCGCCGAATGGGGACGCGTTCGGGCGTTGATCGACGACAAGGGCCGTAACATCAAGGAAGCTGGTCCCTCCATGCCGGTGGAAGTTCTTGGGGCGCAAGGAACGCCGCTCGCGGGCGACGATTTCGCTGTTGTCGAGGATGAAGGCCGAGCGCGGGAAATTACGGAGTATCGCCAGCGCAAAATGCGCGATGGCGACTTTACGGCGGGCGCACGCGGGACGATCGAAGAGATGTTCGAACGGATCAAGGGCGGCGAAGCGTCTACCTTGCCGCTGGTCATCAAGACCGACGTCCAGGGTTCGCTAGAAGCGATCCGGGGCGCGTTGGAAAAGTTGTCGACAGACGAAGTGAAGTGCGTTTTCCTGCATACCGGCGTTGGCGGTATTTCGGAATCCGATATCGGTTTGGCGCAAGCCTCAAGCGGCGTTATTCTGGGCTTCAACGTTCGCGCCAATCCGCAGGCGCGCGTAATGGCGCGCCGGGAAAATGTCGATATCCGGTATTACTCGATCATCTATGATCTTGTCGACGATATGAAAAAACTGATGAGCGGCATGCTGGCGCCGGAAATCAGAGAAAACATCATTGGCTACGCCGATGTCCGCGAAGTCTTCAGCGTCAGCAAAGTCGGTCAGGTGGCGGGTAGTTTTGTGACCGAAGGCGTTATTCGCCGGGGCGCAAGATTACGCCTTCTGCGCAACGACGTTGTCATCTTCGAAGGTGGCGTGGCGACGTTGCGGCGCTTCAAGGATGATGTCCGGGAAGTTCAGAACGCGTATGAATGCGGCATCGCGCTTGAAGGCTATAACGACGTTAAGGCCGGCGACGTCATCGAATGTTTTGAAGTCGAGGAGATCACGCGCTCGCTTTAGGACTCGGGGTGGCGCTTGGTTTGACGACAATAAGGATCACAGGGCGAATTTAAGCGGTGGCGCAGGACGCCGCCGCGCCTTGCGTGATCGGGGCTCGTCCATTTGGAAGATGGACGAACCGGAAAGATAAGAACATGGCTAGAGCAAAAGCGCCGACGCAACGCCAATTGCGGGTTGGCGAGGAAATACGCCACGCATTGGCGGAGGTGTTTGAGCGCGACGGATTGCGCGACCCTGTATTGCGGGGGCGTATAATTACGGTGACGGAAGTTCGGGCCAGCCCGGATTTGAAAAACGTGACGGCGTTTGTAACGCCCTTGGGCGGCGACGATATTGTCGAAGTTGTTACGGCGCTCAAACGCGCTTCAAAATTTCTACGCGGCGAAATCGGGCGGCGTCTACGGTTGCGTCACATTCCCAATATCGTCTTCGAAGCGGACACCACGTTCGATCAAGCCAGTTATATCGACGATTTGCTGCGCAAACCTGAAGTTGCGCGCGACACCATCGGGTTTTCAACGGAAACCGACGCCTCTTTTGCAGACCAGAATTCAGCAAACGGCCAAAACAAGGAGCCCGACAAAAATGACGGGTAATAAGGGCGGTCGTCGTCGGCGCGGTCGCGCGGTCAACGGGTGGTTAATTGTCGATAAACCATCCGGAATTACGTCCACCAATGTGGTCAGCCGCGTGAAGCGGTTGTTTGACGCTGCAAAGGCGGGCCATGGCGGTACGTTGGATCCGCTGGCGACAGGGCTTCTGCCGATCGCCTTTGGCGAAGCGACCAAAACAGTCGCTTATGTCATGGATGGGATGAAAACGTATCAGTTTGGGCTGCGTTTTGGACAGCGCACCGATACCGATGACGCGGAAGGCGATGTCGTTGCGGAAACCGACATACGGCCGAGCGTGGCGGAAATTAACGCAGCGCTACCTCAGTTCATTGGCGAAATTCAGCAAACGCCGCCGGTCTTTTCGGCCATCAAGATAGATGGCGAGCGGGCGTATAATCTGGCGCGCGCGAAAAAAGAAGTCAAAATGCAGCCGCGCACCATCTATATTGACGATTTTAAATTCTCGGAATTCACAGATTCCGATAACGCGACCTTTATGGTGACCAGCGGCAAAGGCGCCTATATGCGCTCTCTAGCGCGTGATTTGGCGCAAGCGGTAGGCTCCGAAGGGCATATTGCGTCGTTACGACGCTTAAAAGTGGGTCCATTTACCGAAAATGATGCGATTTCACTGGACGAATTGGAAGAGATTGGGCAAATTGCGGCCCTCGACGCGCAATTGCTGCCGGTTGCGGCGGCGCTGGACGACATCCCGGCGTTGACGCTAACCGCAATTGAAGCCAGCCGCCTGAGAAACGGGCAACCGGTTTCAATGCTTCGAAAGGTCGACCTTCAACGTATTGCCGATATTACCGATGGCGATACGGTTCTGGCCAAAAGCCAGGACGGGCCGGTTGCGCTTGTGCGCTATTCGGCTGGTGAAATTCGACCGATCCGTGTTTTAAACCTTTAGATATCAGGAGTATACGATGTCGATTACTGCAGAACGAAAACAAGAACTGATTGCCGAATACGCCACCAAAGAAGGCGATACGGGATCTCCCGAAGTACAAGTTGCTGTTTTAACGGAACGGATTATTAATCTGACCGAGCACCTTAAAACGCATAAAAAAGATTTCCACTCCCGTCGCGGCTTGCTGATCATGGTTGGACTGCGCCGACGGTTGCTGGACTATACAAGACGTAAAAATGAAGCGCGGTATAAATCGCTGATCGAACGTCTGGGCCTACGTCGATAGACCCAACATGCGCGCCCGGTGGCTTGGTGTCATTGGGAATTGAGCGCTTGAAACGACAGAATCGAGAATCACGTGGATCAGGATGCGTTGTCGCCGGATAGGCTGGCGGAGCGCGGAGTCCCGGCGACCGCAGGCATGGGCCGGCGGCCGCGATTTTTGATATGACCGTATGTGAAGGAAAGAAAATGTTTAACATTAGCAAAAAAGAAATTGAATGGGGCGGCCGTACGCTGACCATCGAGTCCGGGCGCATCGCGCGTCAGGCCGACGGCGCGGTTCTCGTGACCTATGGCGGCACGCAGGTGCTCTGCACCGCGGTTGCGCAACGCCAGCCGAAAGTCGGCATCGATTTTTTCCCGTTGACGATCAACTATCAGGAA
Source organism: Alphaproteobacteria bacterium (assembly GCA_016764135.1). Classification (GTDB taxonomy): domain Bacteria; phylum Pseudomonadota; class Alphaproteobacteria; order UBA8366; genus JABJJH01. Next base: position 2,042 of record JAESSL010000074.1, on the reverse strand, counting down.
AAAACGTTCGCCGCCGGTAAAATCCCAGGTGGATTTTTCAAACGCGAAGGCCGGCCAAACGAAAAAGAGACGCTGACGTCGCGTCTGATTGATCGGCCGATTCGCCCATTATTCGCGAAAGGCTTTCGCAACGAAACGCAGGTAATCTGCACCGTGCTCGCGCATGATCTGGAAAACGACCCCGATGTCGTCTCTCTGGTTGGCGCCTCTGCGGCGCTGACGATTTCCGGCATCCCGTTCATGGGTCCGCTGGGTGGTTGCCGCGTTGGTCGCATCAACGACGAATATGTGCTGAACCCGACGGAAGACGAAAAGACTGAATCTTCTCTGGACCTGATGATGGCCGGTACGCAAGGCGGCGTCCTGATGGTTGAGTCCGAAGCGACCGAGCTGGACGAAGAGATCATGCTCGGCGCGGTCATGTTCGGTCACCGTGAAAGTCAGAAGGTCATCGATATGATTATCGATCTGGCCGAAGATTGCGCGAAAGAGCCGTGGGCCCTGCCCGCACCGGACGAAAATGAAGCGGTCGTGGCCGAAAAGGTCAACGCGCTTGGCGAAGAAGGTTTGCGTAAAGCCTATTTGATAACCGAGAAACAGGAACGCACCGAAGCGGTCAGCGTGGCGAAAGCCGACGTGATGGCGAAGCTGGAAGGCGAAGACGTCGATCTCAACCTCGCCAAGGGCGCGCTGAAGAACCTGGAAAAAGACATCGTTCGCGGCGCCATTTTGAAAACCGGCGTTCGTATCGATGGGCGCGACACGAAGACGGTCCGACCGATTGTAGCGGAAGCGGGCGTTCTGCCGCGCGCCCATGGGTCGGCGCTGTTTACCCGTGGCGAGACTCAGGCTCTGGTCGTGACCACGCTGGGCACGGGACAGGATGAGCAGATCATCGATGCGCTCGAAGGCGAATATCGCGAGCATTTCATGCTGCACTATAACTTCCCACCCTACTCGGTCGGTGAAGCGTCTTTTCTGAAGTCGCCGGGTCGTCGTGAAATCGGCCATGGTAAACTGGCGTGGCGGGCAATTCGTCCCCTCTTGCCGACCAAGGAAGAATTCCCCTACACCATGCGCGTAGTCTCTGAGATTACCGAGTCAAACGGTTCGTCGTCGATGGCGACCGTGTGTGGCGCGTCGATGTCATTGATGGATTCCGGCGTTCTGCTGAAGCGGCCCTGCGCTGGCATCGCCATGGGACTGATCAAGGAAGGCGACGACTTCGCTGTCCTGACTGACATTCTCGGCGATGAAGATCATCTCGGCGACATGGACTTCAAGGTCGCGGGCACCGAAAACGGCATTACGTCCCTGCAGATGGATATCAAGATCACTTCGATCACCGAAGAGATCATGAAGATTGCGCTGGGGCAGGCGAAAGACGGCCGGATTCATATTCTTGGCGAAATGGCCAAGGGCATTGAAGGCGTGCGGGACGGCGTTTCTGAAAATGCGCCGCGCATCACGACCATTTCCGTACCGCGCGAAAAAATTCGCGAAGTCATCGGGCAGGGCGGCAAGGTCATTCGCGAGATTTGCGAAGTCACCGGCGCCAAGATCGACATCGAAGACGATGGTACGATCAAGGTGGCGGCTGTTGACGCCGAAGCCGGTGAAAAGGCTATTCAGTGGATCCGCTCCATTGTCGCCGAACCGGAAACCGGTGTTATTTATGACGGCAAGGTCGTCAAGGTCATGGACTTTGGCGCTTTCGTGAACTTCTTTGGTCCCAAAGACGGCTTGGTTCATATCTCTGAACTGGCGGCGGAGCGAGTTGGTTCCGTTGGCGACGTTGTCAAAGAGGGCGATGAGGTCAAGGTCAAGGTTCTGGCTATCGACGATCGGGGCAAAATCAAATTGTCCATGCGCGCCGTAAACCAGGAAACCGGTGAAGATCTCGGCGACGTGAAGCGCTAGAGCGTCACCGGTCGCTCCCGTCACCGGGACGCCGAATAGCGATCAGGAATTCGGACGGATCGCGGTCCTTGTTTTACAGGGGCTGCGGTCCGCACCGGTTCCATTGCAGAATACAAAAAGGC
>JAESSL010000073.1 GCA_016764135.1 Alphaproteobacteria bacterium | reverse complement strand
TGTTTCAACGCGAACTGGCGGATTATGTCGGCGTCCCGGTCGCGACGTCCAGCTTGATGCAGGCGCCCTTTGTTCAGCGCTTACTCCCGAGGGGGCGGCGCGTGGGGATTTTGACCGTGAATTCGGTAGCCCTGACCACGGCGCATCTGGAGGCGGCGGGCGTTGATCCCGATACGCCGGTTCAGGGGACCGAAGGCGGGCGCGAGTTATCGCGCGTGCTGATTGGCGATTTGACTGAATTGAATGTGGATCTGGCGCGCCGCGATATGCTGGAGGCGGGGCAGGCTCTGCTGGCGGCTCATGAAGGGATCGGCGCTATTGTGCTCGAATGTACGAATATGGGGCCCTATGCGCGCGATTTGTCGGAGGATACCGGATTGCCGGTGTTCGACGTCGTGTCCTGTCTGAACTGGTTTCATGCTGGGCTGGCGCCGCAGCGGTTTATCTAGGCGATAAAGCGGGCCCTATTTGGTTGCGGCGTGTTCTGCGTTGAGTTCGATGCGACGACCGATGAAGCAGCAGGTGACCAGGCAGACCAATGAAAGTCCGGCTCCGATGAATAATTCCATGATTTCTTTCCCCCGTTGTTGTGTTAATCGGAATGTACGAGGTCGGGGTTGCGAAAACGTCATCCAGTTGGGTTAGGTTCGTCGTCTTTGACGAAATTGCGATAAATTAAGTGATCCCGGTTTGCGTCACTGTCTTGTTCTTCATAGGGTGGTTCTCGCGTTTATCGCGTCAGGGCGACATTAATGGTCTCGGCGTAAAAGAGTGCGCGCCGAGGCGTGTTTGTTGAGGCGACAGAATTTGAATCAGGAAAGTTAGAGGAATCGATATGGCGGGTTTGTACTACGAAGAATTTGAGATTGGCATGGTGTTTGAACACGCTATTAGACGGACAGTGACAGAAATGGATAATGTGTTGTTTAGTGCGCTGACTCATAACCCGCAACCCCTTCATTTGGATGAAGAGTTCGCGAAGAAAACTGAGTTCGGAGAACGTATCGTTAACAGCCTTTTCACGCTTGGGTTGATGATTGGCGTTTCAGTCGGCGAGACCACATTGGGCACGACAATCGCGAATTTGGGCATGACGGATGTGCGATTCGATAAACCGGTCTTTCACGGCGACACGCTGCGCTCGGTCACCACGGTCATGGAAATGCGGGAAAGCAAGTCGCGCCCGACAGCGGGCGTCGTGGTGTTTGAGCACCGTGCGTTCAATCAGCGCGACGAAGAAGTCGCTTTTTGCATCCGGTCCGCCTTTATGCATAAGAGGCCTGCAGCATGATTTTGCGTTCATTTCTGTTTGTTCCCGGCGACAGCGAGCGAAAGTTGGAGAAGGGGCGTGGCACCAACGCGGATGCGTTGATTATAGATCTGGAAGATTCCGTGTCGAACGACCGACAGGAGATCGCCCGCGAGATGGTGCAGGCGTTTTTAAAGGCGGAAACGGATCGCTCTCGCCAGCAATTATGGGTGCGGATCAATCCACTGGATACGGATCTGGCGCTGCCAGATCTTGCGGCGGTCATGCCGGGGGCGCCAGACGGCATCATTTTGCCCAAAACAGAATCCGCTGATGAGGCCATCAAGCTGGACCATTGGCTGTCAGCGCTGGAAACACGGGAAGGGCTGCCTCTGGGCGCGACGAAGATCCTTGTCGTCGCGACGGAAACCAGTCGCTCCCTGTTCACCCTCGACAGTTTCATCGGGTCGACCGAGCGGCTTTACGGCCTCACCTGGGGTGCGGAGGATCTGGCCGCCGCCCTTGGCGCCAACAATAACAAATTGCCCGATGGCGCCTATGATGGTCCCTATCAACTGGCGCGGACCTTGTGTCTGGCTGGGAGTCGGGCGGCGTCGGTGTTGCCCGTCGATACGGTGTACACCAGTTTTCGCGATCAGGTGGGGCTGGAGGCGGAATCTTTGCAGGCCCGCCAATCCGGCTTTGTGGGCAAAATGGCGATCCATCCCGCGCAGGTGGATGTCATCAATCGCGCGTTCACCCCGTCGGATGACGAAGTCGCCCACGCCCAGCGGATCGTCGACGCCTTTGCGCAAAACCCGGGACTGGGCACGATCGGCATCGACGGCATGATGGTCGATATGCCGCATTTGAAGCAGGCGGAAACCGTCCTTGCGCTGGTCGCGGCCATGCAGGGGCGCTAGCGCGTTATAGCGGAATCAACTGCTCAAGAATCGATACTGGGGAACGGGCGCTACAGGGAGACCGTTCCACCATCCACCATTATCGTCTGGCCGGTGACGAATTTACTCGCGTCGCTGGCCAGATAGATAATCGTTCCCGATAAATCGCTCGGGTCCAGATTACGTTTCAGGCTCTGGTTTGCTGCGATAACGTCCTTGGCGTGCGCCAGATTGTCGCCAAAGAACTCCTCGGTCCCCTCGGTCATCACGGCGGAGGGCGCCACGGCGTTGACGCGAATCCAGTCGCGGCCCAATTCTCGCGCCAGACTTCGCGTCATGCCGATCACGGCGGCCTTCGACATGGAATAATGCAAGGCGTAGGGCATGCCGTAGACCGCGGCCAGCGACGAAATATTGATGATGCTGCCCTGTTTGGCGATCCGCATCGCTGGAACAACCGCCTTGCAACAATTCCAGACGCCGGTGACATTGACGTCCAGCACGCGGCGCCATTCCTCAGGGTCGAGATCGTCAAATTTGGCGCTCTGGAGCCCGCCATACAGCGCCGCGTTGTTGATCAGAACATCGATGGTTCCAAAGGCGTCTGTCGCGGCGGCGGCCATGGCGGCGCAACTATCCATATCGGCGACATCCAGCGATACAGACAGGCCGCGTCCGCCTTCGGCCTCGATCGCCGCCAGCGTATCGGCGCAATCGCGGACATCGCCGCAAATTACAGCTGCGCCTTCCGCAGCCAGACGTTGGGCATATTCCCGCCCAAGGCCCCTGGCGGCGCCGGTGACGATTGCGATCTTGTTTTCGAGTTGCCGTGTCATGAGCATTCCTTTCAAGTCGAGATGTCGTGGTTTCCCAAATAGCCGCGGATTCACGGGGCGTGGGAAATGGCCATGGCTCCATCATCATTCAGGCATTAGTATCGCGGTGCAGAATGAGACGGATCCACAATCAGGTTTAGATAGATAATGTCATTTCAGTTAAACGACCAACAGCAATCAATCGTCGACAGTATCGCCAAGCTGAGTGCGGATTTTGATGATGCTTACTGGTTCGATCATGATCATACGGGTGATTTTCCCTTCGAATTCCATAAAGCCATGGCGGATGGCGGCTGGCTGGGTATCGCCATGCCGGAAGAATATGGCGGCGCCGGTCTGGGCGTTACGGAAGCGGCGTTGATGATGCATCAGATCGGCCGCTCGCCCGGCGCGATGACCGCGTGTTCATCGGTCCATATCAACATCTTCGGACCGCATCCCATTGTCGTGTTCGGCACGGACGAGCAGAAACAACGGTGGTTGCCGGATTTGGTTCAAGGCAATCTGCTGACCTGTTTTGGCGTGACCGAGCCAGACGCCGGATTGAACACGACAAAGTTGAAAACCCGCGCGGAGCGCAGCGGCAACGGCTATATCGTCAACGGCAAGAAAATCTGGACGACCACCGCGCAGGAGGCCAGCAAGATTTTGTTGCTGGCGCGCACGACGGCGATCGAGGATTGCAAAAAACCAACGGAAGGATTGTCGCTGTTCTATACGGATCTGGATCGGGATTATTGCGACATCCGCGAGATCGAAAAAATGGGCCGCAAAGCGGTCGATTCCAATGAAGTCTTTTTCGACGGATTGCCCGTCCCGTTGGAGGACCGCATTGGCGAAGAAGGCATGGGATTCCGCTATATTCTGCACAGTATGAACCCCGAGCGCATTCTGATTGGCATGGAGGCGGTTGGCATTGGCCAGAACGCGCTGGCCCGCGCGGTAAAATATGCGCAGGAGCGCGAAGTGTTCGACCGTCCCATCGGTCAAAATCAATCGATACAACATCCGCTGGCCGAAGACTGGATGGCGCTGGAAGCCGCTTATCTAATGGGGCTGAAGGCGGGGTATCTGTACGATAATGGAGAACCCTGCGGCGCCGAGGCCAATGCGACTAAGTATCTTGGCGCCGAGGCCGGTTTCAAAGCTGCGACCAATGCAGTCATGACCCATGGCGGCATGGGTTACGCCAAGGAATTCCACGTTGAGCGCCTGCTTCGGGAATCACTGTTGCCGCGCATTGCGCCGGTCAGTCCGCAGATGATTCTGAACTATATCGCGGAGCGGGTTTTGCACCTACCGAAGTCCTACTAAAGGGCTGCGTTCAGCCGTCCGGTATTATGTGAAGGAGACTTGAGAATGACGTCAAACCTGGCGTTGGTTGAAGGGCGCGCTCCTGTGACAATGTCAAAGGCGGCGCGGTTCCGGGAGATGCTAACGCAGTCTTCGCTCGACTTTATCATGGAAGCGCATAACGGTTTGTCCGCTCGGGTTGTCGAGGAAACCGGTTTCAGTGGCATCTGGGCGTCGGGATTGTCTATGTCGGCGGCGCTTGGCGTGCGGGACAATAACGAGGCGTCCTGGACCCAGGTGATGGAAGTGCTGGAGTTCATGTCTGACGCGACGTCGATTCCCATTCTGGTCGATGGCGACACTGGCTATGGCAACTTTAACAATATGCGTCGTCTTGTGAAAAAGCTGGAGCAGCGCGATATCGCCGCTGTCTGCATTGAAGATAAACTGTTTCCAAAAACCAACAGCTTTCTGGGAAGCGCGCAACCGCTGGCGGATATCGACGAATTCTGCGGCAAGATCAAAGAGGGCAAGGACAGCCAGCGGGACGACAATTTCAGCATCATCGCGCGGGTCGAGGCCTTGATCTCCGGCTGGGGCATGGACGAGGCGCTGCGCCGGGCGGAGGCTTATCATCGGGCTGGCGCCGATGCGATTTTGATCCACTCGAAAGTATCGGATCCGGGTGAAATTCTGGGCTTCGCCAAGGAATGGGGCAACCGCGCCCCGGTGGTGATCGTACCAACCATGTATTACGCGACGCCGGCGCAACAGTTTCGCGACCATGACATCAGCCTGATTATCTGGGCCAATCACAATATGCGCGTCGCTATTCAGGCGATGCGGGACGTCAGCCGGGAAATTTTTGAATCCGAATCGTTGCTGGGCGTCGAAGAGCGCATCAGCAGCGTGAAGGAAGTTTTCGAGTTGACGGGCAATGCGGAGCTGGCCGAGGCCGAGGCGCGCTATCTGCCGTCTCGGGACGCGGGATATAAATCCATCGTTTTGGCGGCGTCACGGGGCGCCGGGCTGGGCTCGCTGACCGACGATATACCCAAATGCATGATCGACGTGCGGGGACAACCGTTGCTGCGGCGTCAGATTTCGATGCTGAATGACGCGGGCGTACAGGATGTGACGGTGGTGCGCGGCTACAAAAAAGACGCCATTGATTTCCCCTCCATCGGCGTGCGGGATAATGACGACTTTGCAGAGACCAAGGAGCTGCAATCGCTGGCTTGTGCGCGGGATCTCCTCAATGGATCCTGCCTCGTCAGCTATGGCGATATCCTGTTCAGGCCCTATATGCTCGACGCCTTGTTGCGCGCTGAGGGCGATATCGTGATCGTTGCAGACGCTCTGTGGCAAGACCGTGAACAGTCCTCCGAAGGATTGGTGCGCGACCTGGTTTCGTGCGACCGGGCATTTTCTACGGATTTTCTGGATGACGACCCGGTACATCTGACGGGCGCCGGCGCAAGTGTGTCGCCCGAGGACGCGTCGGGCGAATGGATTGGATTGTTGAAGCTGAGCGAGGCAGGCGCTGCGCTGGTGGGCGCGGAGTTGGACGCCATGGCGGCGGATGGCTCTTTAGCGAATGGTGAAATTCCTGATCTTCTCAACCGCCTGATCGCGGGCGGACATAAGGTTCAGGTTCAGTACATCACCGGCCAATGGCTCGATATTGACGACGTGCTTGATCTGGCGCGGGCGCGAAACATTCTGTGATTGAAGCTCCATGATAGAAGCAGATGCGTTTCTCGACCCCGCCCGCGACGCCGGGTATGACTTTTACACCGGCGTGCCGTGCTCGTTTCTGACGCCGGTCATCAATCGGGTGATTACCCGCAAGGATCTGGATTACGTTGGCGCGGCTAGTGAGGGGGAGGCGGTCGGCATCGCCGCCGGGGCCTGGTTGGCGGGTCGAAAGACCGTGGTAATTTGCCAGAATTCCGGGTTGGGCAATACGGTTAATCCATTGACCTCGATGAACTGGCCGTTTCGCATCCCGACGATGATGATCGTGACATGGCGCGGGCAACCGGGACTGTACGACGAACCGCAACATGAGCTGATGGGCCAGATCGTTGAGCCCATTCTGGACGATATAGACGTACGCCACGCGCGCTTTCCCAGCGAGCCCGATCAAATTCAACCCGCGCTGTCGCTCGTGATAGAGCAAATGACGACGCGAAACTTGCCCTACGCCTTCGTGATGGCCAAAGGCTCGGTTGCGGATGCGGCGTTGATTGAACCGCCCTTGCCCACGCGTCCCATGGGTGATTTGCGGGAGCGCGCGACTGGCGGCGATTTGCCTCGGCGTTTCGATGTTATGGAACGTTTGTTGCCGCTTGTCGGTGACGATGCGGCGATTATTGCGACGACGGGAGAATGCGGTCGCGAGCTCTTTACGTTGGCGGATCGGGAACAGCATATCTATCAGGTCGGCTCCATGGGCTGCGCCAGCGCAATGGGGCTGGGCGTGGCGACGAATACGGACCGTCCGGTCGTTGTACTGGACGGGGATGGCGCCGCTCTTATGAAAATGGGGAATTTCGCCACCATCGGCGCGCAAAACCCGAAGAACCTCATCCACATTCTGTTCGATAATGGCGTGCATGATTCCACAGGGGGGCAGGCGACTGTGTCCGCCGGGGTGGATTTCGCCCGCATTGCGCTGGCCTGCGGTTACGCCAGCGGCGCCACGGTCGATGATCTTGCCGGGTTTGAAATCAGCGTCGCCGAATGTCTGAAGACGCCGGGGCCGCATTTTATCCGCGTTCGCGTGCAGCCGGGCAGCATCAAGAATCTAGGCCGTCCCACGGTGTCGCCGTATGACGTTGCGCGCCGGTTTCGGGATTTCCTGACGAAACCGACCGCCTGAGCAAAACTTTACGCCCCTGCGCGAAAATTTACGCTTCCGCCGCCCTCGTGCTGTACATTCAGGCGGACACAACGTAGAAGACCGCAAATGCGCAGTGATCCGCCGCGCCTTTTCCATCGGCGGCCCGCATATTGAAAGAAACATGATGACATTATTTGAAGGCGTCGTTCCGGCGCTTGGACAGGCGTTGCAGAAACGCGGTTATGAAGTGCTGACCCCTGTTCAGAAGGAAATGCTGGCCCCTAAACTTTTGGACGCCGATATGCTGGTCTCCGCGCAGACCGGGTCGGGCAAGACCGTTGCGTTTGGCATATCGCTCGCGCCAACCTTGCTGGACGGAGCGGAGCGGTTTGATCGCGCAACGACGCCGCTGGCGCTGATCGTGGCGCCGACGCGCGAGTTGGCGATACAGGTCAAACGGGAGCTGGAATGGCTGTATGCGCTGACCGGCGCCTCCGTGGCGTCCTGTGTGGGCGGCATGGACATGCGCATGGAACGCCGGGCGCTGGATCGCGGCGCGCATATCGTTGTGGGGACGCCGGGGCGGCTTCGCGATCATATCGAGCGCGGATCATTGGACACCTCGACGTTTAAAGCCGTGGTGCTGGATGAAGCGGATGAAATGCTCGATCTGGGTTTTCGCGACGATCTTGAATATATCCTCGGTTCAGCGCCGTCAGATCGGCGTACCTTGATGTTTTCCGCCACGGTGCCGCGCAGCATCGCCGGGCTGGCCAAGCGTTATCAGCGAAACGCGGTGCGCGTCTCGACGACATCGGAGCGCGAACAGCATGTCGACATCGAGTATCGCGCGCTTACGGTGGCGCCGAATGATCGGGAAAACGCCATCGTCAACGTGCTGCGTTATTTTGAGTCGAAAAGCGCGCTCATCTTTTGTGCGACCCGCGCGACGGTCAACCATATGACGAGCCGGTTCAACAATCGGGGCTTTTCGGTTGTGGCGCTCTCTGGCGAGTTGAGTCAGAACGAACGCACCCATGCCTTGCAGGCCATGCGCGACGGACGCGCGCGGATTTGCATCGCGACCGACGTGGCGGCGCGCGGCATTGATTTACCGAATCTGGATTTGGTGATCCACGCAGACATCCCCCGAAACAGCGAGACGCTTTTGCACCGAAGCGGCCGTACCGGGCGCGCCGGGCGCAAGGGCGTGTGCGTTGTGATCGTACCGTTTAATTTACGGTCGCGCACCGACCGCTTGTTGCGGGGCGCCAATGTCAAAGCCAAATGGGAAAAACCACCCTCGGCCGAAGATATCCTGCGTCAGGATGACGAACGCATTTTGTCCGATGAAAAATTGACCGAGCCCGTGACGACGGACGAACAGGCGTTTATTCGTAAACTGCTGGACCGTCATGGCGCCGATCAAGTCGCCGCTGGATTTCTGCGCTTGTCCCGCGCC
>JAESSL010000072.1 GCA_016764135.1 Alphaproteobacteria bacterium | reverse complement strand
CCAGACCGGGTCGTAAAGCGCGGCCAGCAACAATCCCACCACGGCGGCGTTGACGCCCATAAGTGCGTTCCGCACGGCGCCAAGACGACGCAGGGATTCCCAAAAGGGCGCCGCGCCGATCACCAGCAAAAACGACGACGCGAAAATCGCCAGCAGGCAAATGATTGCGCCTGCGATTCCGTTGGGCGGGCCGCCCATGACGGTCCCAAGATAGGCGGCGAAGGTAAACAAGGGCCCCGGCATGGCCTGTGCGGCGCCGTAACCGGCCAGGAAGGCGTCCTTGGAGACCCAGCCGGAAGGCACAACCTCCGACTGCAACAGCGGCAGCACAACATGCCCCCCACCAAAAACCAGAGACCCGGACCGATAGAATGAATCGACGAGCGCAAGGGTCTGGGACGAAAAGGCGTCGACGAGGAATGGCAACCCGATCAAACCGGCGAAGAACAGCGCCAGCGCCGCTATAGCGAGGCGCCGACTGACGCCGAAATCGAGCGTCGCATGGTCGGTCTCGGCGTCGTCCTTCAAAAGCATGAACCCGATCAACCCACCTACGGCGATGACGCCGATTTGCACAAAGGGCGATGGAAAGGCGAGCACGCCAATCGCCGCGAGCGTCGCCAGGGTCGCGCGTTTGGCGTCCGGGCACAGGCTCTTTCCCATTCCCCAGAGCGCCTGCGCCACGACTGCGACGGCGACGATTTTAAGGCCCCGCAACGCGCCGTTTTCGATCACGTCGCCATAATTCATGACGCCGTAACCGAATATAACGAGCGCCAACGCCGAGGGGGTTGTGAAGGCGATCCAGGCGGCGAAGGCGCCGGGAAGCCCCGCGCGCGACAATCCGACGCCGATGCCAACCTGACTGGATGCGGGACCGGGCAGGAATTGGCACAACGCGACAAGGTCTGCGTAAGCGCGCGCATCCAGCCATTTACGGCGGTTGACGAATTCTTCGTGAAAATATCCAAGATGGGCGACGGGGCCGCCAAAAGATGTGAGGCCCAGCTTCAGGAATGTCAGAAAGACTTCAATGACGGAATGGTCGCCGTCCGCAAGGTTTGGCTTCGCCATATGAGATCGCTCCCCTGTTGGTTGCGCAGTCTGTTGATTGCGCGCTCATCGTCCCTTCGCCTACTATACAAATGTATGGGGTGGAACATGAACAGTTTGTAACAGGGGGAAGCGCATGCCGGATTGGAAGTTTACAAAAGGTCTGCACGATATTGGCAACAATGCTTATGCCTATCTGCAACCGGATGGCGGTTGGGGCTGGAGCAATGCGGGATTGATCGTCGATGGCGATGAGGTCGTGCTGGTCGACACTTTGTTTGATTTGAAGCTGACCGCTGAAATGCTGGCCATCATGCGCGACGCGGTGCCTCAGGCGCGCGATATCGGCACGCTTATCAACACCCATTCAAACGGTGATCACACCTTTGGCAATCAACTGGTCGAAGGCGCTGAAATTATTGCTTCGGAGGCTTGCGCCGAGGAAATGAGAAAGCGCGGCCCGGATGAGCTGGCGCAAATCATGCGCGAAGCGCCGGGCCTTGGCGAAGGCGGCCGTTTTTTGCTAGAGGCGATGGGGCCGTCAAAATTCGATTTTGAAAATATTACCTATACTTTGCCGACCCGCACGTTCGACAAGAGCCTGACTCTGAATGTCGGTGACAAGAAACTTGAGATCCTGAATGTCGGCCCGGCGCATACGGGGGGAGACACATTGGTTTATATCCCCGAAGACAAGACCGTGTTCACCGGCGATATCCTGTTTAACGAAGGCCACCCGATCATCTGGGCGGGACCGATTGCAAACTGGGTTGCTGCGTGTGATTTGATGCTGAGTTGGGATCTGGAAACCGTGGTGCCCGGTCATGGCGCCATTACGGATAAATCGGCGATCCGGGCGTTGAAGGATTATCTGGTCTATATCGACGCCGAGGCGCGCAAACGTTTTGACTCCGGCATGGGGGTGGAGGAAGCCGCGCTCGATATCGTCATGGATCAGTTTGATCATTGGAAGGATCCGGAGCGCATCGTCATTAACGTACAATCGCTGTACCGGGAATATGGCGCGCCGCCAAGCACCGCCGCGCGCATTGAATTACATGCCATGATGGCCCGCTATCAGAAGCACCGTGCGCCCGCGGCGGATGACCATACTGGACATAATCACTAGGTAATTTTTGATTTCATGATGACTGAAGAAACGCCATTTTGGGTGGATCGACAGGTTCCGGACGGGGATGAAATTTTCCTCGATCATACTGCTCATTTTGTAGCGGACCTGGACGTGGCGATGGCGGACCTGACTCGGTTGGGGTTTTCGCCTTCCGCCTTAAATGTGCAAAACAACCTTGGCGCCGATGGCGTTTCGCGCCCGTCCGGAACGTCCAACCGGTTGGTGCGCTTTCGACGGGGTTTAGTAGAGTTCCTGTCGGCGACCCATGACACGCCGCTCGCGGATCAGTTTCGGCTGGCGCATAACCGCTATGAAGGTCTTCATCTTCTGGCGTTCTCCCACGCCGATCTGGAAACGCAGCGCGCCCGCCTTGTCGAGTCGGGGTTCGCCATGCAACCGATGGTTCATATGCGCCGCCGAGCGCAGGAATATGGTGTCGATGGCGAGGTTGCGTGGTCAATTCTTCGGACCGAACCCGGTGTTATGGCGGAAGGTCGAATTCAATTCGTACTACCCCAAACGCCGGACTTGTCATGGCCGCCGGGATCGACGGATCACCCCAACCGGGCGGACGCGCTGACGGGCGCTATCATTTGTGTGGCGGATGTTGGCGAAGCCGAAGCACGCTACGCCCGTTATCTAGGCCGTACTGCTGCGAAGGGTGGGTTTACGTTAGATCGAGGCCGCATTCTTTTTGTTGACCCGGAGACGGCGACGGCGATTCTGCCGGGCGTCGCCCCACCGAGCCTGCCCTATATCGCCGGTGTTTCCATCGCCTCGACCGATATCAAAGAAACCACGCGGGTGATCGCCGCCAATGGCGTCACCCGCGTCGAAATGGAAAACGGCCTTTCAGATAAGGGCGCCTTATGGGTCGGGCCAAAAGACGCGCTGGGCGCCTATATAGCGTTTCATGAACCCGGAGATCCTGTTTTTTAACCAAGTTGGTTTTCTAACAGGGCCTGACTTCCAATAAGGCGCGACGTTAGCTTTTTTCTTCTTCGCCAACGGTAACGCCCGCCCAGTCTTCCAGATACTTGATCAGCGCTACGCTGGGCTCGTCTCCCGTGCCTTGACTGACGGCGAAGGCGAGAACCTGTTTGACCGAATTGCCGAGCCACATGGGTATTTCCAATGCCTCGGCTTCCGCCATGCACAGCCGAACGTCCTTGTATAACAGGCGTTGCTTCATGCTTTTGTCGAAACGCCGATTCAGAATTGAATTCGGAACCTTGTTCATGGTCGAATCGTTGCGACCGCTGCTGGCGTTGAACACTTCAATCATAATCTTGGGATCCAGCCCGGCTTTTACGCCCATGACCATCGCCTCGGCGGTGGCGATGTTGGCCGTCGCGGACAGATAGTTGTTGGTCAGCTTCATGGTCTGGCCCAACCCTGGCGCGGCGCCCAGATAGAACGGATTTTT
>JAESSL010000071.1 GCA_016764135.1 Alphaproteobacteria bacterium | reverse complement strand
TAAACGCGCCCATCGCCGTGCCGGTGCCCTTGAAGGCGTCATAGGCGTCGCGGCCTCGTGACGGCAGGGGGAATCCGCGCGCGAACCGTTCAATCGGCGTTGGCACCGGGGAGAAGGTGTTGGTTTCGTGCTTCATCATTGCGATGACGACGCGCATGATCTGGGCTCCTGACTGGCTTCTGGTTATCTCGCTGTTACCTAACTCGCCGTTACCTAACTCGCTGTTACCTAGCTCGCCTCGAGGGGGGCGTTGAACGCGACGCCGGGAATGTGAATGCCATTCGGGCGGCCGTTGTGGGTCAGCCCTTCGAAATCCTTGGTCATCGCGGGCGGAAAGGGCGGGCCGTCGTTACAGGCCAGCCACAGTCGCATTAAATGGCGTTTTTCCGCCGGATCGTCGAAATCTTCGTAATCGGTTCGTGAATGCAGGGTCCAGTGATTATTGACGACTTGAATATCGCCGGGCTGAAAATTCATATCCAGATGAAACGCCGGGTCTTCCGCCAACGAGTCGAACATATCCATCGCCTCGATTTGCAGCTCTGTCAGACGCGGAACCTCGGGTTTCAGCTGCGCCTTGCGAATGGCGCTGCGGACGTAGGTCGTGACCACGCCGGTCGGCGTTTCGGCACCGGCCTCGTGGCGATTGAAGACCGGCACACTGATCCAGGGCGGGCGGTCTGACCCGACCTCGCCCCACCGGGTGCGATAGGCGGGCTGCATCAGCGCGGCGGCCAGATCCGGGTGCCTCAAGCGCATTTCGTTGAACAGCGCGGCGGAGCTGACGATGCTGCTGAGTCCGCCGTGTTTCGCCGGTTTCAGGCATAACAGGGCGACCAGATCAGAATAATCGGTGTGATAGGGCAGGCGCGCGCTGGTTTGATAGCCCCGCGCCATGGGGTGGTTGTAGTCCAGGCCAAGATCTTTCACATGACCCAGCACATGGCCCTTGCCGTTTTGCGAGACGGCGCTGTCGCCCAGATGCGCGCCCACGCCCCAAAATGCGATGGCGGTGGATTGTCGGTCATATCGGTCCACGGGCGCGCCGCGCAAAACGGTAAATCCGCGACCGTGTAGCAGGTCTTTTCGCAGAGAGGCCAGCTTCGGTCCCAGCACCGGTAGCTCAAACTCCGCTTTGGCGATGTCGAGAATATCAAGGTTGCGCGCCCGAACCCGGTCCACGGCGGCGTCCAGA
Organism: Alphaproteobacteria bacterium; assembly: GCA_016764135.1. Classification (GTDB taxonomy): domain Bacteria; phylum Pseudomonadota; class Alphaproteobacteria; order UBA8366; genus JABJJH01. Next base: position 3,216 of record JAESSL010000071.1, on the reverse strand, counting down.
TCCGCTAGTTCCGGGGGCGTCATCTCATGCAGCCATTCATCTTTGCGCGTCGCCATCTCGGGGCCGAGCCAGACATGAGGGCCTTCGACCGCCGGTCCCAGATCAAGCGTTGGTTGCATTGATTTGCCTGTAGAAGCGGCATCGGTCATCATGGTCTCCACATTTCAAAATTGTCCTCGGAAGTCCGGACAATTCATTTAAGACGCGAATCCGGGGCGGCGGCAAGCGCCGATCCTTCGTCATCACAAATTTCACACGCATCATCGTTGGGGGAGAAAACGAAAATGAAGGTAACAAACGTTGAAACGCTGCATTGCGACGCCGGGTGGCGGAACTACAGTTTCGTCAAACTGACCACCGATGACGGCATTGTCGGCTGGAGCGAATTCGACGAAGGATTTGGCTCTCCGGGCGTCACCTCGGTTATTGAACGCGCGGCGGAACGCGTGATCGGTCAATCGGTCGGCAATCATGAGCACGTCTACGCCGAGCTCTACGCCAGCACCCGGCCCGCCGCCGGCGGCGTTGTGGGCGAAGGGCTGGGCGCAATCGAAAACGCCATGCTCGACGCCAAAGCGAAGACCATGGGCGTGCCGTGTTATGAACTTTTGGGCGGCAAGGTGCGGGACCGCATTCGGGTGTACTGGTCCCATTGCGCGACCTGGCGCATCAACCACCCGACCTATTTCAAACCGGCGATCACCGATCTCGACGGGGTCAAGGCGTTGGGGGAGGAAGTCCGGGAAAAGGGCTTCACCGCCCTGAAAACCAATATATTCATGTATGAAGACGGCAAGCCGCAAGGCTGGCGCCCCGGGTTTGGATCACCCTTCCAGCCCGCCCTGAATGTGGAACGAAACGTCTTGCGAAATATGCGGATGCATCTGGAAGCCTTCCGCGACGGCACCGGACCCGATGTCGATATATTGCTGGATCTTAATTTCAACGCCAAGACCGAAGGTTATCTGAAGATCCTCCGCGAGATTGCGGATATGGATATGTTCTGGATTGAACTCGACAGCTACAACCCCGATGCGTTGGCGTATATCCGCGATCATAGCCCGCATCCCATCAGTTCCTGTGAAACCCTGATCGGCCTGCGGGAGTTTCTGCCGTATTTCCGGGCGCAGTCCATGGATGTGGCGATTGTCGATGCGGTCTGGAACGGCGTCTGGCAGTCGATGAAAATCGCCGCTGTCGCCGAAGCACATGAAGTCAACGTCGCGCCGCATAACTTTTACGGCCATCTGTCGTCGATGATGAATGTGCATTTCGCTGCGGCGGTTCCAAACTTGCGGATCATGGAAATCGATATCGACCGGTTGCCGTGGGATGAGGAATTGTTCACCAACATGCCGCAAATTGAAGACGGTTATATCGTTGTGCCGGACACGCCCGGCTGGGGAACAGAGCCCGACGAGGCCGCGTTGCGGAAGTACCCGGCCAAAGGCGGACAAAGCCTTTTGAACCGCAAGGACGACTGACGCGACGTAAAACCCGATGAAAATCCAGGGGGAGAGTGATCATGACGAGACTGGCGACCATGACGGGGCTGGCGATTGAGTTCAACACCTTCAGCATTGTGGCGCGATGCGCGCGAACCGGCGCGTTGGGCGTGGCGACGACAACGGGGGAAATGGCGGTCGGCAGCCGCGTGCCCTTCGTGCGGACCGGCGTGGGCGCGGTCGCCACCCAGGCGCTGACGGATCCGCGTCTGGGGCCGTTGGGGCTGGGTTGTCTGGCGGGCGGCGCCAATGCACAAGACGCAATCGCCGCAATGAGTGTCGCCGATCCGTATATTGAATCGCGTCAATTGGCGGTGGTGGACGCCAAGGGCGGCGCGGCGGCGCGCACCGGCGCCGACAACAGCGACTGGAAAGGCCATCACATTGGCGACGGGTTTGTCGCCATGGGCAACCGCCTGACCAGCGATAAGGTCGTGGATGCGATGACCGCGTCGTTTGTGACCGACGCCGCGCTGGCGCTGGAGGCGCGGTTGATGCGCGCCATCGAGGCCGGACGCGACGCGGGCGGACAAATTGGCGGGCAACGCTCGGCGGCGATACTGGTCTGTGACGATATGGACTATCCGACCGTTGATTTGCGCGCTGATGATTATGACGATCCGGTTGCGGAATTGCGGCGGCTCTTTGATTTGTATGAACCGCGCATTCCCTATTACCGGGTGCGCGCCGCCGACCCGACCATTGGGCCGTTTCGCGATTGGCGCGCAAAAAACTAGAACCAAAACCAAAGCCGATTAACGCGTTATCCGGGGAGAATTTGTTATGTCCGCCAGCGGAATTAAGAAAATCATCATCGACGAGATCCAGTCGCCCGCCTATGGCGGACGCGATTTTGGCGATGTCGGCGCCTATGAGCGTCTGTCCGGCACGGTCATCGGCGCCATCGATCCGGATGATTCAAAGAACGCGGGCATCGTCAATCTCGACAAGGCCCCACGCAACAGCGACGGATTGGTCGAGTATGAGGTCGATCTTTGTATTCTGCGGCCCCTTGAACCATCCAACGGGAATGGATGGCTGCTCCATGAAATATTGAACCGGGGCGGCAAACGGGTCATTTGCCGCGCGAATAGCGGCCCGGTCACCAATTTTACCGATGCGCCCGGCGATGCGGGGACCGGTTTTCTGATGAATGAAGGCTACACCATGGTGTGGACCGGCTGGCAGGATGATCTCGATCGGGAAGAGGGGCGCATGCGGGCGACCTACCCGGTCGCCACGGATAACGGCGCGGCGATAACCGGGCAATGTCTGGAAGAATATATCAATGAATCGAATGATCCGGTTTTTATCGGTGATTTGAGTTATCCCGCCGGGTCGCTGGCGAGTGAGGGCGTCACCCTGACCGTGCGACAACGAGAACGCGACGTGCGGCAAACGCCGTCCGGGTTATCGTGGCGATATCTAGACGACCGGCGCGTTGAAATCACTCGGCCGGACGGGTTCGATGGCGGCGCCATTTTCGAATTTATCTACACCGCCAAAGATCCGAGCGTGTACGGGCTCGCCTTTGCGTCCGTGCGCGATATCGCTGCGTATCTTTGCGCGGTTCATGACGATAATCCGCTGACGCAAAAGGGCGCGACGCCGCCGGATCGCGCGATGTTGTTTGGGCTCTCCCAAAGCGGACGCTTCATTCGTGATTTTTTGTATCAGGGCTTTAATGAGGCCATGGGCGGCGGCGCCGTGT
>JAESSL010000070.1 GCA_016764135.1 Alphaproteobacteria bacterium | reverse complement strand
TCGCGATCTTTGAACAGCCGTGATGCGGTATCCAAAGCTTTTTCAACAGCGGCGGCGTCCGCACGCGGTACGGTTCCTATCTCGGCGCCATCATAGGGCGCCCACACCATCGCCTCATCGCACGCCTTCGCGCCAGGAACCATGAACGGGAATTTTTCGACCATTACATCTTCTCCACTCGACTCTGCTGATTTCCAGTTGTTACAATCTAACGTGGCGCATCGTGAAACGGTAGCGTCGTCTGCGTATTGACCGCAATTTTTCCCTTAGTTGCGCCACGCGAAGGATTCGCCATAATACGCGTCACTTATTCTAGGCGCGGAACCTTCGTGCATTCTCATCTTTCGTCAAACGTTTAATGGCGCAATTGCCGCCCCAAAAACCCGCCTTTTAAAACAGGAGTTCAGGTCTTGAGCACAGGTAGATTACCGCTGTCCGGATACAACGTCATTGACGTCACCGCCGCACGCGCCGGACCGACCGCCGTACGCCAACTTGCGGATTGGGGCGCAAATGTCATCAAGATCGAAGCGCCTGCGGCGATTGATCAAAATCGCGCCAGCCTCACCGGCTCACGACATGGCTACGATTTTCAGAACCTGCACCGAAACAAGCGCGCACTAACGCTCAATCTAAAGACCGAAGAAGGCAAGGCCGTCTTCTTTGATCTGGTGAAAGAAGCCGATGTGGTCGTTGAAAATTTTCGCTCGGAGGTAAAATTTCGCCTGGGCATTGATTATGAATCGGTAAAAAAAGTGAACCCGCGCATTGTCTATGGCAGTATTTCAGGGTTTGGGCAGACGGGCCCCTATGGCAAACGCCCCGGCGTGGACCAGATTGCGCAGGGACTGGGTGGGTTGATGTCCATCACCGGCTTGCCCGGACAAGGGCCGGTCCGCGTCGGCATTCCCATCTGCGACCTGACAGCCGGTATTTTTCTGGCGCAGGGTATTTTAATGGGCCTGCTGGACCGGGGAAAAACCGGCGAAGGTCAGTGGGTCCACACATCCCTGCTGGAATCCGTCATCCAGATGCTCGATTTCCAAGGCGCGCGCTGGCTTATTGACGAAAAAGTCGCACCGCAGGCGGGCAACAATCATCCAACCGGAACGCCGACCGGCGTCTTTCCCACCGCAGACGGTCATATTAATATCGCCGCCGCCGGAACAAACTTATTCGACCGTATGTGCGCCGCAATGGGCGCAGATGATCTGGGCGCCGATGCGCGATTCCGCACGGGTGAAGACCGAACGGATCATCGCGAGGAAATAAACGAACGGATCAGCGCCTATACGAAAACCAAGCCCAGCGATGAGTGGATCGACATCATGAATGAGGCTGGCGTGCCCTGTGGGCCGATCTACGCCATCGATGAGATGTTCGCCAACGAGCAGGTTCAGCATCTTGGCATCGCCAGATCTGTTCAACATTCTCAATTAGGTGAACTGAAAGTCGTTGGCCAAGCGGTAAATCTGACGGCGACGCCACAGCCGGAAACCCTTCGTAGGGCGACGCCAGATCTGGGCGAACATACGGACGAAATATTGGCGGAACTGGGCTACGACGCCGAAAAAATCGCCGCTTTGCATAAAAAAGACATCGTCTAACACACGGTTTAGATACACCAAGGAGTTCATTTTATGAGCGAATCCAGACTTCCCCTCGAAGGGTATAATGTTATCGATTTGACCGCCCACCGAGCCGGTCCCACCGCTGTCCGCCAATTAGCCGATTGGGGCGCGAATGTCATAAAAATCGAAGCGCCATCGTCAATCAGCAATGACAAGGGGAGCCTCATCGGCTCTCGTCATGGATCCGATTTTCAAAACCTGCATCGCAACAAGCGCAGCCTGACCCTCAATTTAAAAACCGAAGAAGGGAAAGCTGTCTTTTTCGATCTGGCGAAAAAATCCGATATCATCGTGGAGAACTTTCGCTCAGCCGTAAAATTCAGGCTCGGTATCGATTACGATTCCATCCGCAAAGTGAACTCCCGCATTATCTATGGCAGCATCGCCGGATTTGGTCAGACAGGCCCCTATGGCAAACGCCCGGGCGTCGATCAGATCGCTCAGGGTATGGGTGGTCTGATGTCGATTACCGGACTGCCCGGCCAAGGCCCGGTGCGGGTCGGCATTCCCATTTGCGACCTGACCGCGGGTATCTTTCTGGCCCAAGGCATATTGCTCGCCCTTATCGACCGGGAAAAAACCGGAGAGGGTCAGTGGGTGCATACGTCGCTCCTGGAATCAATTATCCAGATGCTCGATTTTCAGGGGTCGCGCTGGCTCATCAAAGGCGAAGTGGCGCCGCAAGCCGGCAACAACCACCCAACGGGAACGCCGACTGGCGTATTCCCGACCTCCGATGGCCATATCAATATCGCCGCCGCCGGCACGAATTTATTCGACCGTATGAGCGACGCGATGAACGCCGATGACTTGGCGTCCGATGAGCGTTTTCGTACCGGCGAAGGCCGCACCGAAAACCGCGAAGAGGTGAACGAGCGGATCAGCGTCTATACAAAAACGAAAACCAGCGACGAATGGATCGACATCCTGAATGAAGCAGGCGTCCCCTGCGGCCCCATTTACACCATCGATCAGGTCTTTCAAAACGAGCAGGTCCAACATCTCGGCATCGCCAAGACTGTCCATCACAAGAACTTGGGCACCATGAAGGTCGTCGGTCAGGCGCTTAACATGACCGCAACGCCGCAGCCTGACACTTTGCGCATGGCGACACCGGAATTAGGTGAACATACCGATGATATTCTGGCGGAACTGGGATATGACAACGATAAAATTGCGTCTCTACATGGCGCGGACATTGTTTAACACGACAACAAACACAAATTACCGGAGCCCGTCATGAAATTGAATACAGAAAAAATGATCGCCGAAAAAGCCGATGGCATCGGCACGATGATTTTTAACAATCCTGCACGCCGCAATGCGATGTCATTGGAAATGTGGGAAGCAATCAACACCATTCTTGAAGACTTTGAAAATGACGATGATGTTCGCGTCGTCGTGATGAAAGGCGCTGGCGGGAAGGCGTTTGTATCCGGCGCGGATATTTCGGAATTCAAGGAAAAGCGCAATAATGCCGAGGCTGCGGCGCATTACGCGGCTGTTTCAGAAGGCGCTCGGGACCGTCTTGGCACTTTGAAAAAGCCGCTCATCGCGATGATCGACGGCTTTTGTCTAGGCGGCGGGTTGGCGGTCGCGTTGGCGGCGGATATGCGCTTCGCCTCCGAACAATCTCAATTTGGCGTTCCCGCCGCGCGTTTGGGCATCGCCTATGCGTTTGACGGATTGCGCCGATTGGTCAGTCTGGTTGGCCCCGCGATTGCGAATGAAATCATGTTTACCGCAAACCGGATCGACGCCAAGGAAGCCCTTCGTACCGGCCTCATCAACCGGGTCATCCCCGGCGATGAACTGGAGGCGACCGTTCGCGCCCTTGCGATAACCATCGCCAACAACGCCCCGTTATCAGTCAACGCCTCGAAGGTTACCATCAAGGAGGTTTTGAAAGATTCCGAAGACCGGGACATGGATAATCTGGTGCGGATTTCCAAAGAATGTTTCGACAGCGCAGATTATGCGGAAGGTCGTCAGGCTTTTATGGAAAAACGCGAAGCTGTTTTTACCGGAACCTGATCGAATAAAAGTTTAATCTATCCACGCGACTTTGCGCTACGGCAGATCGCGTGGATAGATCCACTCCACGATTGAAGCGGCGCCCCATGTGGCGCCGTTCCAGTTTCCGTTCAGGCGCATCACGACAAGCGTCGCTGTCGCCAAATGATCGCTCTCATCGGCCGCCCCGCTCTGCGACTCCGCCAATCTAATGGCGAATTGCTCTAGTCCAGGATTATGCCCCACAATCAGGACACGCTTTTCGTTCGGTGGAAATGTCCGAACCAGTTCCAAGAGCGTTGCACTATCGGTGTGGTAAAGAAGAGGCTCGGAGACAACAGACGTTACCGCCATATTCATAGTCCTGCAAACACGCTCAGCAGTATCCAAAGCGCGGCGCGCGGGCGAGCTAAAGCAGCGATCCGGCGCCATCTCCTTCGACGCCAGCCATTTTCCGATTTGATGCGCATTCCGCTCGCCGCGCGACGTCAATGGTCGGTCCATATCCGATACGCCGGACGGCCACCCCGATTTGGCGTGCCGAAGAATCAAAAGCTCCCGATATTCAAATTCTTCAGGCGCGGACGCCACGCACGCCGTCGGGTTCACTGCGGCTTCGATTGCTTTTTGTTTCGGGCCGTCAGCTCGTGCTCGGCTTGCGCGCGCCCTGCTTTTCCACGCCCTGATAGACTTGGGTTGGTCATAAAATAGTCATGAGCGCTAAACGCATCCGGGCCGTCATCCTCCTTAATATAAGTTCCGTCCGGCTGCATGACCCAGGATTGCGCTTTATCCTTAAAATTACTCTTCATAATTTCTTCGATAATTTGCGCATGCACTGTCGCGTTTTCAATCGGTGCAAAACTTTCCACACGGCGATCCAGATTTCGGGGCATCCAATCCGCAGAGGATATAAAGACTTTGGCCTTTGGAGAGGGAAGGCCGTGGCCAGCGCCAAAACAAGCGATCCGACTATGCTCGAGAAAACGACCCACAATCGATTTTACATATATATTTTCCGACAATCCCGGCACGCCGGGCTTCAAACAGCAAATTCCACGAATGATGAGCTTGCAAATGACGCCTGCCTGGGACGCTCGATATAGCGCGTCTATGACTTCTCCATCGACAAGGGAATTCAGTTTGACCCAAAGTTCACCCGGTCTTCCCGCTTTTATATGATCGATTTCGTCGTTGATAAGACCCAAAATCGTTGGTCGAAGATTGACCGGAGAGTAGGCTATTTTCGCCATTTTCTCAGGCTCGGCTGTGCCCGTCATGTAGTTGAACAGGCTGGCGGCGTCGCGGCACATCTCTGCGTCGCAGGTAAAATA
>JAESSL010000069.1 GCA_016764135.1 Alphaproteobacteria bacterium | reverse complement strand
TGGACGAATAGATGCCTGAAATTCACGCAACGGCGATTATTGACCCAAAGGCGACGATTGGGGAAAATGTGGAGATAGGGCCCTATTGCGTCGTAGGCGGCGCTGTAGAACTCCACGACGGGGTTAGGTTGTTCTCCCATGTTGTTCTGGATGGGCGTACGGTTGTTGGCGAGGAGACGCAAATCTTCCCCTTCGCCTCTATCGGTATGCGGCCTCAGGATCTCAAGTATCAGGGGGAGGAATCAGCGCTGATTATTGGCAAAAAAAACATTATTCGCGAATATGTCACGATGAACCCTGGCACGCAGGATGGAGGCATGAAAACTGTCGTTGGCGATAATTGTCTGTTTATGGCCAGTTCACACGTCGCGCATGATTGTATTGTTGGCGACAATGTAATTCTTGCGAATAATGCGACCTTGGCGGGGCATGTCGAGGTAGGAGACTTTGCGATTATTGGCGGACTGGCCGCGGTGCATCAATTCGCTCGTATTGGTCGGCACGCGATTATCGGTGGCATGTCGGGTGTTGAGAATAATGTTATTCCCTACGGTTCCGTTGTCGGCGATAGGGCCCGGTTGGCCGGGTTGAACATCATTGGTTTGAAGCGCCGTGATTTCTCGAAAGATGACATCGCCAATTTGAGAACAGCTTATCGAATGCTCTTTGCTGAAGAAGGCACCTTGGCGGAACGAGTAGATGACGTTGCGGTAATGTTTGAGAGCAATACGGCGGTAATGGAAATCGTTTCATTCATGAAGGCTGAATCGAAACGTGGTTTGACCCAACCACGTTAGTCTCAGAGCCTCCCAGGGAGCCTCCTCATGGCCAAGTTGGGTATAATTGCAGGGGGAGGGCCTCTGCCAAGACAAATTGCTGATAGAATCCTAAAACGCGGTCAGGATGTCTTTATCATCGCCTTCGAAGGCTATACTGATCCCGAAACAACCAACGGGCGAGACCATGCGTGGGTTCGGTTGGGGGCGGTCGGCAAAACGATCAAGACCTTAAAGGTGGAAAACGTCGTGGATTTAGTCTTGGCGGGACCCATAAAGAGGCCCTCCTTAAAAGATTTAAGACCGGACGTCGCCGCATTGAAATTACTGCATAAGTTTGGAAAAAAAGCGTTTGGCGATGACGGCTTGCTGACGTCAATTTTGTCAACGCTTGAAGACGAAGGATTCCGCATCTTGGGGGCGGACGAGCTGATGGGGACGGTTCTGGTTGAGCCTGGCGTCGTTGCGGGGAATACCCCGGACGCTCAGGCGCTTTTGGATATAGAGCGAGGCGTCGCCGTCTTGCGAGCGTTGGGTGCGGTGGATGTCGGACAGGCCGCGATTGTCCAGGAAGGACTGGTTCTTGGCGTTGAAGCGATTGAAGGCACCGACGCCCTGATTAGCCGATGTGGCGAATTGCGTCGTGAAGGCCCCGGCGGCGTGTTGGTTAAAATCAGAAAACCCGATCAGGATACGCGCGTTGATCTGCCGACAATTGGCGTTGAAACAGTATTGTGCGCAGCCAGAGCCGGTCTACGCGGAATCGCGATTGAAGCCGCTGGTACAATGATAATGGACCGGGATGCAGTCATTAAAAAATCCCAAGAAGTTAATGTTTTTATTTTTGCGATAACGGTTAAGCCGTGAATTCCGACCTCTTGATCTATGTCGTCGCCGGAGAGCCGTCGGGAGATGTACTTGGCGGAAGATTGATGGCGGCGCTAAAGCGAAGGACGACAGGCAATATAAAATTTGCAGGTGTCGGCGGCGTCCAGATGCAATCCGAGGGATTGAAGAGCCTTTTTCCGATGGAAGAACTCTCGGTAATGGGAATTGTTGAAATATTACCGCATATTCCACTGCTTCTGCGTCGAATGAATGAGGTTGCGTCGGATATTGAGAGATTGAAACCCGATGCGGTCGTAACCATTGATGCCCCGGCCTTCGCGCATGGCGTCGTAAAGCGTATCAAGGGTCGAGATATTCCCCGGATTCACTATGTGGCGCCGCAACTTTGGGCTTGGCGCCCCTGGCGTGTTCGGAAGTTTCGGCGTCATTTCGATCATATTCTGGCGTTGTTGCCGTTTGAGCCCGACTGGTTTGAAAGTCGCGGCGTCTCCTGTCGGTTTGTTGGCCACCCGGTGTTGGAAAGCGGCGCTGATAGGGGCGACGGCATAGCCTTTCGCGCTCGCCATAAAATTTCAACTGACTCTACCGTTTTGTGTTGTCTCCTCGGGAGCCGGCGCGGCGAAATTAATCGACATATAGAGCCATTTCGAGCGGCCATAACGCAGCTTTCTCAACAAACGCCAAATTTGATTTGCGTGTTACCGACAGTCCCTCATCTATCCGAGAGTATTCACCGCCTTGCTGCGGAATTTTCGGTACGGACAGTGGTTTTGGACGATAATCATGAGAAATTTGATGCAATGGCGGCCAGTGATATCGCGTTAGCGGCGTCTGGCACTGTCGCTCTCGAATTATCACTGGCGCGAACGCCAACCGTTATCGCCTACAAAATGGCGACGCTTACATATCTTCTTGGAAAACCGCTGATAAATGTCGCTTATGCTAATTTGGTGAACTTGATCCTCAACCGACCCGTAATACCGGAGTTTCTGCAAAATAATTGCACGGGTGAAAAATTGAGCGCGGCGCTCTTTGCGTTAAAGGGCCCGGCGGGAAAAGATCAATGTGAGGCGGTCGCACCAGCATTGACCGCCTTGGGCCTGGGCGGTGATTCGCCAAGTGACCGCGCCGCCGAAGCTGTGTTGGAAATTGTCCAGCAGATGCAATGAAATCAGGCGGATGCTGAAAAGCACCCGCCTGAATAGCCAGAACTCAAATGTGCCGTTACCTATCGCTTATCAACAGGCACATAGGTGCGTAGTGTCGGGCCGTTGTATAATTGACGGGGCCGCCCAATTTTCTGAGACGGATCCTCAATCATTCCTTTCCACTGGGAAATCCAGCCAACCGTCCGCGCAACCGCGAACAGGACAGTGAACATGGATGTCGGAAAGCCAAGCGCCTTGAGAATGATGCCAGAATAGAAATCGACATTCGTGAACAATTTACGTTCCACGAAATACTCGTCTTCCAGTGCAATTTTCTCCAGTTCCATAGCAATTTCAAGGAGAGGTTCGTCCTTGACGCCCAACTCGGCGAGAACTTCGTGGCAGCTTTCTTTCAGAACGGTCGCCCGTGGATCGTGGTTTTTATAAACCCGGTGTCCGAAACCCATTAATTTGAAGGGGTCATTCGGGTCCTTCGCCTTGTCCACAAAGATACCGACCTGGTCCTTGGAGGGAATTTGCGCCAGCATATCGAGAACGGCTTCATTGGCGCCGCCATGGGATGGTCCCCACAACGAAGATATGCCGGCCGCGATACACGCGAACGGATTGGCGCCAGAGGAACCAGCCAGACGTACTGTCGATGTCGATGCGTTTTGTTCGTGATCGGCGTGCAGCAGGAAAATCCGATCCATAGCGCGCGCGACTGCCGGGCTCGCCTTATAATCTTCCGCAGGCACCGAAAACATCATGTGGAGGAAATTTTCAGCGTAGGGCAAATCATTGCGTGGATAGATAAAGGGTTGTCCGATCGAATACTTATACGCCATGGCCGCCATTGTCGGCATCTTGGCGATTAGACGATGAGATGCGATCATGCGTTGTTGAGGGTCATTAATATCGGTTGAGTCGTGATAAAAAGACGACAATGCACCAACAACGCCAACCATAATCGCCATCGGGTGCGCATCACGACGAAAGCCGCGGAACAGGTTCAAAAGCTGTTCATGCACCATGGTGTGGTAGGTGATCGTCGTTTCAAACTTCGCGCGCTCATCTTTTGAGGGCAGTTCGCCATTCAGGAGCAAATAGCAAAGTTCCAGAAAGTCGCTTTGTTCGGCTAATTCCTCAATCGGATAGCCCCGGTGCATCAAGACGCCTTCTTCACCGTCGATATAGGTAATCTCGGATTGGCAGGATCCCGTCGACGTATATCCCGGATCATAGGTGAAATAGCCGGTGTCGCGATAAAGGGTGCGGACGTCGATGACCTTTGGGCCGGTCGTGCCTGAAATCAATGGGAAATCGTAGGATTTTCCCGTACTGTTATCAACGAGTGTAACGTATTCATTCCCTGAATCATTGCTGGCATTGTCGCTCATAGCAACCCTTTCTATTGTTTTCTAACGATTATTGGCAATACGACAACGCGGGCGCAGTACTTTCCCCTCCCGGTTCACCGTCTCCAAAATGTGAATTCATTATACTGGCGAAATCGAACTTTATCAAATTCAAGGCGGTCGCGCAGGGTCACGGCGCCGCCTGGAGGCGCTCCAATGTTTCGTTTTTCCCCAACGCCGCCATGACTTCAAAAATACTGGGGGAACCGTTTGAGCCCGTTAATGCAGCACGTAAGGGTTGAGCGACTTTCCCAAATCCAAGATCTTTCGCCTCCGCAACACTTCGGATTGCGGACTCAATCGTATCCAGTGTCCAGTTCTCGACGCCGGACAAGGTATTCGCAGCTTCTTTAACGAGCTCGCTGCCTTGTCCCTCCAGCATTCGCGCAGCTTTGGCGTTGCTCAGTGGAAATTGCGGACGCCGAACATAGATCAAAGACGAATCGACAAGCTCATTCATGGTCTTCGCTCGTTGCCGAAGACCTTCCATCCCCGCGATAATTCGATTTCGAGAATCTTCGTTGAGCGATTCTCCGGTCACTTCCGAAATTGGTTGCGCCATGAGATCAACAAGCGATTCCGGCGTGCTTTGGCGAATGTAATGGGCGTTGACGCTTTCCAGTTTGGCGAAATCCATACGAGACGGCGAACGACCAATTTCCGTCAAACCAAACCACTCAATCGCTTGCTGGGTTGAAATAATTTCTTCGTCGCCATGGCTCCAGCCAAGACGCAATAGATAATTGCGAAGCGCTTCCGGCAAATATCCCATTTCGCGATAAGCCTCGACCCCCAATGCGCCATGTCTTTTCGACAGTTTTTGACCATCGGAACCGTGAATAAGCGGAATATGCGCAAATGATGGGATATCCCATCCAAAGGCCTTGAATAGCTGTGTTTGCCGGGCGGCGTTCGTCAGATGGTCGTCGCCCCGAATGATGTGGGTGATTCCCATATCGTGATCGTCGACGACAACCGAATGCATATAAGTCGGCGTTCCATCGCTGCGTAACAGTATCATATCGTCCAATTGCGCATTTGCGACGCGTACAGGACCCTGCACCTGATCATCGATAATCGTTTCTCCCTCAAGAGGCGACTTTAGACGGACAACCGGCGCAACGCCCGCTGGGGCGTCCGACGGATCTCTGTCCCGCCACCGACCGTCATAGCGAATAGAGCGGCCTTCGCTGCGCGCCGCATCCCGCATTTCCTGTAGTTCTTCCGGCGTGCAATAACAGTGATAGGCCTTGCCAGCCTTCAGCAATTCATTCGCGGCCGCCTGGTGTCGCTCAACACCGTGTGATTGGTAGATTTCGTCGCCATCCCAGTTCAGCTCCAACCAACGTAAGCCCCCAAGAATGGCGTCGATCGCCTCCGTCGTCGATCGCTTCCGGTCTGTATCTTCAATGCGTAGCAAAAACCGTCCGCCGTGATGACGCGAAAAAAGCCAATTGAAGAGTGCGGTGCGCGCACCGCCGATATGGAGGAATCCTGTCGGCGATGGCGCAAAGCGCGTCACAATGGTCATATTTCGTTTCCTTTAAAAGCAGGTCTCACAGTTTAACGATCTGGTTGGTCTGCTGGGGGAGGTCTGACCGGCGACTTAGCATGAAATATAATGCGGGGACAAAATAAACCGATGATGCAGGTCCCCAAATAACGGATGATGCCTTGTCGGGACCGGATCGAACGCCATAAATTGCAAGTGATGACGGATACTCGATCATTTACGGATATGACAGGGCGGCGTGAACGCTGGCTCAACGCTGTCGCTGATTTGTTTCGTGGCGCCGGACAATCAATTCTGGCGACATACGAACGCTGGATATTATGGGCGCCCGTACTTCTCGGCGTTGGTGTTGGCGGATACTTTGCGTTGCCGACAGAGCCGGTCTCCTGGATCGCTCCGTGCGTTTTTGTCCTAAGTGCGTTGTTTGTCTGGCTTGGCTGGAGATCCCCGGCGATTTTTCTGACTGCTTGCGTGATCGGATTCATCGCCCTCGGCGTTAGTGTCGCGCAATTTAAAACTAATCTTGTGGCGGCGCCGGTGCTGGCGCGCTCGTATGGCCCGGCTCCCGTTACGGGGCGCGTTGTGAGTCTGGAGAGATTACCGCAAGGACCTCGCGTCGTTCTCGAAAATGTCACTTTGCGCGGAATCCCTGCAGAAGAGACACCGAGTCGAATTCGGTTGCGATTGCATAAAGCGGATCGGCCGGTCGTTGGAGAAATACTTGACCTTTTCGCCAAGCTTTCGCCGCCCGGTCGGCCCTCAATGCCTGGAGGGTACGACTTTCAGCGCCGGTTCTGGTTTATGGAGATTGGTGGGGTTGGGTTTACCTTGGGTCGTGCGCGAAGACCGCAACAACTCGACTCCAAAAGTGATGATAGCGCGTTAATCGGGTTGCGGCGGTTTCGGCAAATGATGTCTGATCGCATTCGCATGGCGGCGCCTGGGCCGACAGGGGCGGTCTCGGCGGCGTTGATAACTGGCGACAGAAGCGCCATTCCACAAACCGTTATGTCCGATATGCGAGATGCTGGATTGGCGCATCTTCTTGCAATATCGGGACTTCATCTCGGCTTAGTGGCGACAATCCTGTTTTTTGTCGCACGAGCGCTATTGGCCTCCCACGAACAGATTGCCTTGAAGTGGCCTATCAAAAAAATCGCCGCGCTGTTCGCCTTGTTCGGAACCTTAGGGTATCTAGTGTTGACCGGTGGGACGATTCCGACGCAGCGCGCCTTCTTAATGTCAGGGCTGGCGCTCGTCGCGATCATGATGGACCGGTGGCCTTTTTCATTGCGGCTTGTCGCCTTTGGCGCTTTCGCCATTCTCCTGGTGTCGCCGCAAGCGTTGATGGGCGCGAGTTTCCAGATGTCTTTCGCCGCTGTAGTGGCCTTAGTCGCTGCATATGAAGCTTTTGGCGAGCGCTTGCGATCGTGGATATATGACGGCGGCGCCATGCGTCGCGCATCCGCGTATCTCATTGGCGTTGCGCTGACGACGATCATCGCAAGCGGCGCAACGGGCGTGTTCGCGGCGCATCAATTTGGGCGCGTCGCGTATTTTGGCCTCGCTGCAAATTTGATTGCTGTGCCGATTACGGCGATCTGGGTTATGCCTTGGGCGATTGTTGTCGTCCTACTGATGCCCTTTGGGCTGGAGACCTATGCGTTGATGGCCATGGGGGCGGGGATCGATGTGATTCTGAGCGTCGCCGCTAGCGTGGCGGCGTGGCCTGGCGCCGTAGGGCTTGTCCCGACCGGGCAGGCCTCGGGGCTCGTTGCGGCCTCTCTGGGGGGACTATGGCTTTGCCTGGGGCGCGGGAGATGGCGAAGCCTCGGCGTCGCGGGGCTCTTTTTCGGCGCTGTGTCAGGATATTTTGTGGAGCAACCGGATATTATGATTTCCGAATCTGGAAAATTGGCGGCAGTGCGTCTTGAGGACGGAACATTCGCCTTGTCCAGCAGGTCACGGGATCGGTTTGCCGGACGACAATGGTTGCGCGCTGCTGGACAGGATAACGCGGCTCTTTGGTCGAAAGCGGCGGCGCAGAATGCGCGATGCGATAATTTGGGCTGCACAGCCGTGGTGAAGGGAAGGACCGTTTCTTATCTTTGGGATTCGCGTGGTATCTCGGAGGATTGTACGCATGCCGATATCGTAATCGCCGCTGTTCCAATTCGGCAGTCCTGCAGCGCCCAAAATATAGATCGTTTCGATACGTGGCGAAACGGGGCCTACGCCGTGTATTTAACGGATAAGGGCGTCGTGATGGTAAACGTCGTGCAACGGCAGGGCGTAAGGCCATGGTCAACGGTGCGACGCACCGCTGGGCCCCGCTTAGCGAAAGGCGGGAAAAATTAATATTTGCGGATCAGGCCGATGAGGCGTCCTTGTACCTGGACGCGATCCGGTCCGAAAATTCGGGTTTCGTATTTGTGGTTCGCAGGCTCCAACGCGATTGAGTCGCCTTTGCGTCGTATACGTTTCAACGTGACTTCGCTTTCGTCAACCAATGCGACCACAACCACGCCATTCTCGGCTGAATCGCACCTTTGGATGATGACGGTGTCACCTTCGAGTATACCAGCTTCGATCATGGAATCGCCCTCGACTTCAAGGGCGTAGTGATCCCCGTTGCGTAGCAGACTGGCGGGGACCTCCACGGCGGTTGATTGATCTCGAATAGCCTCAATTGGCGTTCCTGCAGCAATCTTACCGTAGAGTGGAAGCGGTACGACTTCGCCAGTGGCGCCGTT
>JAESSL010000068.1 GCA_016764135.1 Alphaproteobacteria bacterium | reverse complement strand
GATTAAACTGCGCGCGCGCATCGCCCGCTTCCGCCAGCGGCGCCCATAATCGCCGCGCGGTCAAAAAAGCGCCTTCTTGATACGCTGAGGCGCCTTCCTCAAATCCGCCCGCACTGGCGAAGCCCGTCGCCCCAAGCGTAAGTCCCAGCCCCACAACCAAGCTTCTGGCCACCATCGACAATTTCATCGCCCTCGTTCCCCGATCGCGTGAACCTGTATCCAATTTCACCGTGTTCATCTCGAATTTTTTCATCCCGACCTGATTTAGCCTAACGCCGGTCATCCCGACGCCGGGAATTTTGAAAGGCGCGTATTCAACGCCTCAATCAAACCATCGACGCCATGCTTGCTGATGACCGCCGTAAATTCTGATCGCTGGGTCGACAGCATGCTCACCCCTTCGACCACAACGTCTATCACCTTCAAAGCGTCGCCCAATTTCCGGATGCGCCAGTCGCATCTGATTTCCTGAGAATTGCCCTGCACGATCCGCGTACGAACAAAAACGTCTTTCTGCTTTGTCGTTTTGACTTTATCGACCACGAATTTTTGCCCGGCATACCCGCCAAGACGCGCGGCGTAACTCCGGACAATCCATTCAGAAAACAGACGTTGATAGTCGCGGCGCTGATCCGGGCTCATTTGGCGCCAGTACCGTCCAACGACGAACCGGCCAATTTTCTCCATCGCGAAACCGTCTTGTAGCAACTGTCGAAATGTCGCCTCGCGATCCTCGAGACTCTTGGTTTCGTCGCTCAGCATCCGAATGGCGTTATCCGCCAACCCCTGAACGAAAACCGCCTCCGCCGATGCCGCTCGCGCTGTTGGTGCAGAGGCTACAATCCCCGCCAACAAAGCCGCGACAAAGCAGAAAACAACGCCACTCGCCCAGCGCCGAGGCGCCCACAACGTCGCAGTATCGCCAAGAACCATCCTAATCACTCCTGGACTCCCGGATTACGCCGGGAATATCGCCACGGGACTATCGCCAATGGAATCACCGCCTAATATTACCATCCCGCGCTCATATATACCCCAGAACCGCGAGACGTTGAAAAATTCAGGACAATCCGTCGTCCTCGATCATTCGTTCCCGGTCGCCGACGGGCGCATATTTAACGGTATTATCCCCACTCTGTCGTTCAGGGGCAATAGGGGGGCGACAGGTTGGCGCGACGCAACGCCGGGGGCGGCGTCCGCATCTGTAAATTACGATCTCCCGATGTCGTCGCCAGAATTGGATTTATCCTCAAAAATCCGATTGTATTAGTTGATCTTTGTCGCGAGGGGCGATACCGTTCCGAGGTGATTTTGAATCCCCGGTGGTCGGGGACATACGTTAAGGGAACGCAGAAGTCCCCACGCCAAAGAAACCTTCAGGAGAGGCAAATATGAAAGTATCATCGAAACTGGCGGTCGCCGCCGGTATCGGCGCTGCGCTGACTTTCGGGTCAGCCACGGCCGACGCCGTCAAGCGCGGCGGCACACTGACATTTGTTGTCGGTAGTAAAATTCCTTCAATGGACGCACATCGCGAATCAACCTTCGGCATGATCCACCCGATCCGGCCGTTTTACAGTCTGTTGCTTCGGATTAATCCGAATAATCCGAAAGTTACGGACGATTTCCTTTGCGATCTGTGCACGACATGGACCGCAAGCGCGGACAAGATGAAGTACACCTTCAACATTCGCAAAGACGTCTCGTTCCATAACGGACAAAAATTGACGGCGCATGATATCGTCGCGACGTACAACAAGATCATCTTCCCGACGAAGGGCGTGGGCAGTTCGCGTAAAGCGCACTACCAGATGGTGAAGAAAGTCTGGGCCGATGGCGATTACAAAGTCGTCTTCGACATGAACTTCGCGTCGGGCGGCTATCTTCCCGCGATGGCGTCCCCCTTCAACTTCATTTACTCCAAAGACGACCTCGACAAGCATGGTATGCAATGGCACCGTAAAAACGTAAACGGCACCGGCGCCTATCAGTTCGTCAAACGTGTGACGGGTTCGTTCGTTGAAGGCAAAGCCTATAAAAATTACCACCACATGGGCGAAGACGGCAAACGACTGCCCTATCTCGACGGCTTCAAGGCGATTAGCGCCCCGAAAATGGCCATTCGTCTGCAAGCCATCCGTGGCGATCGCGCAGCGATTGAATTCCGTGGTTTCCCGCCGAAAGCGCGTGATGATCTGAAGAAAGCTCTGGGCGACAAGATTACGGTTCAGGAAGGCACATGGAACTGCGTAAACGGTTTCTCCGCCAACCAAGGCCCGAAAGGCCCCGAGAAGTTCAAGGACGTTCGCGTCCGTCAAGCGCTTCACCTGGCTCCGGATCGTTGGGGCGGGTCAAAGTACCTGTCGAAAATTGCGTTGGTTAAAACCGTTGGCGGAATCGTCTTCCCGGATAGCAAGCTCGCGTCCACCAAGGAAGAACTGCTGGCCATACCAATGTTCAACCCGGACAATAAAGTGCGCCACGCCATGGCGAGAAAGCTTCTTGCTGATGCAGGCGCATCCGGCATGACGATTTCCCTCTGGAACCGCGCTGTCGATCAACCTTACAAGGTTGTTGGCACCTGGCTTATTGATCAATGGCGGAAAGTCGGCTTCGACGCTTCGCAAACGGTTGTTCCTTCGGGCATCTGGTACGATGGTCTTCGGAAGAAAAAAGATCATCCGATTTCCATGGATCTGAACTGTCAGTCCGTCATCAATCCTTTGATCGACGTTTCCAAATGGCAATCAGCCGACGTCGCGGGCAACAACTACGGCAACTATATTGATCGTGAAGTTGACGCCCTGTGGCAGAAAATGAACCGTACGGGCGATCCTGTTGAGGCCCGGTCCATCATGCGCAAATTTGAAAAGCGCGTTATGTGGGACCAGGCGCATTGGAGCCCCACGCATTGGAGGTTCAAGATCAACCCGCACCGGTCTTATGTTAAAGGCTGGAAGCAGGCTCCGAGCCATTATCTGAACCAGCACTTGGACCAAGTCTGGCTCGATAAATAAGATCAAGACCCACACCGTCGCAAACGCGGCGGTGTGGTTACTACTTTTTCAACGCGTTCCGTTTATCGGGACGCGTTTTTTTTGTTCGCAATTCATCTGGTTGAGTTTTATGCAATGGGTCTGAGCTTTGAGCGACGCACCCGAATTATGCGCCCCGCTCCACCCTTGACGCACGCCCTCAGGAGGGCCACATCAGAGTCTCACTTCGTAAAGGATTTCGGACGATGACCGAACAAATCGCTCACGATGAATATGCGACATACAAAAACCGGAACGCGTGGTTGCGCGGGTTTTTCATGCTGTTATGCGTATTTTTCTATCACCTGGCGATCATGCTGGTCGGTGCGGTGGCGGTAATCCAGTTTGTCTGGGTTCTGGCGACTGGACGCGCCAATCCACGCCTCACTAGCGTCGGCGCGGATCTGGGTCGGTATTTCCAGCAATTGATCCGGTTTTTGACCTACAATACGGAAACAAAACCCTTTCCGTTCAGCGATTGGCCGACCGCCGAGCCATCGAGCGAAAAGGCTGAATCCTAAGAGCCCTGTTACGCGGCGTTTTCGAGAACGACTTTCCGCACAATTTCGGCCGCCGCCGCAACCTGATCGCGCGTTACGTCCAGATGAGTGACCACGCGCATGCGGTATCGGTCATTTTCGCCAATTCTGATTCCGTGCGATAGCAACCGTTGGTGAAGCTCGCCCGCCGTCATGCCTGTGCCCGCGACATCAAAAAACACCATATTGCTTTGCACCGATTCCATATCCACCACGATACCCGGCAAGTTGGCGACGCCCTCGGCGAAGAGCCGCGCATTTTCGTGATCGTCCGCCAGACGATCTAGATTGTTCTCCAGCGCGTAGACGCCCGCAGCGGCGACGATACCAGATTGACGCATCGCGCCGCCCATCCGCTGCTTCCATTGCCACGCCTGGGCGATGAAGTCGGCGCTCCCCGCCAGCACAGCGCCGACAGGACAACCGAGGCCCTTGCTCAGATCAATCCACAGTGAATCGAAAGGCTCGGCGAAATCTTTCATGGAAACGCCAGACGCGACAACGGCGTTGGGCAGCCGGGCGCCATCCATATGCAGGATCATGTCGTTGTCCCGCGCGACCGCGCCCACCGCTTGTACGGTTTCCAGTGGCCAGATGGTGCCGCCGCCGGAATTGGCGGTTTGTTCAATCGCGATCAGTCTGGATTTAGGTCCATGGCGGCGCGTAGTGCGAATGGCCGCCTCGGCCTGGGATGCGGTGAAAATGCCCCGCTCGCCATCGACCGTACGCATGGACGCGCCAGCGAACACCGCCGGGCCGCCGCCTTCGGAATTTATGATATGCGCCGTCTTGTCAGCGATGATTTCATCCCCGGGACGACAATGAACCAGAATGGCTATCTGATTACACATGGTCCCGGACGGCATGAACACCGCTGCTTCCTTACCCGTCAATTCAACGACCATCTCGCATAGACGGTTGGTGCTGGGATCCTCGTCGCGCTGTTCGTCGCCCACCTCCGCAGTCGCCATGGCGTGACGCATTTCAGCGCTCGGCCGGGTCTGAGTGTCGCTGTAGAGGTCAATTTCGATGGCGGTCATATC
>JAESSL010000067.1 GCA_016764135.1 Alphaproteobacteria bacterium | reverse complement strand
CGTCAACGCGAATGAAGGCGGCTTATTTACGCGCAATTACCCGGATGCCTTTGACAGCGTCGCAAAAATAAATGCGGTCTGGGCGGATTTGTATGGCGATCAGGCCGATAGCGTGGCCGCGCTTTATCCGGCCCCATCAGACGCCGAGGCCTTTGATGCGATGACTGCCTATGAAGGCGATAGTCGCTATGTCGCGCCCGCAAGGAACCTTGCGCGGCTTCTCGTGGATGCGGGAAATTCGGTTCACTTTTACCAGTTTACCCATACGCCGCCCTGGCGGGTTGGCCGGGCGTTGGGCGCGCATCATGGCGCCGAAATCGCCTATATTTTTGGCGGCGGTGTGCGGTGCGGTCAGTTTAAATACGACGGGTACAAGGAGCAGGGCGATCGCGATCTGTCTAACGCGATGCGCGCCTATTGGACCAACTTCGCCGCAACCGGCGACCCGAACGGGGTCGGGGTTACGAATTGGCCGCAATATGACCGGGCGGCGGGGCGATACATGGAATTTGGCGCGCAACCGATTGCGGGTGAAGCGTTTGGAAAAGGCCGGCTGGACCAATTAGACGCCCTGCTGGCGTGACGGGAGAAAATGAGAAAATGACTGTGACGATCGACGATATGGGAATAACTGGCGAAACAGGGATCGTGGACGATACGTCTAAATCCCCGCCGAAACTGGAAATATCGACGTCCCGGCAATTCTCCAGCTGGTTGGCGGAGCAGGGGTTGAGCCTTGGCCTGACAACCTATCAGGCGGGAAAGATCTTTTTGGTTGGGTTGAAGCCCGACGGCGCCCTGTCGCTGGAGGAGCGAACCTTGAACCGCTGCATGGGCATGACCGTGCAAGACGGTAGTCTTTGGGTCAGCACTTTGTACCAGATATGGCGCTATGAAAACGTCGTACCGAAGGGCGAGGTGCACGGCGGCTATGATCGTATTTACGTGCCAAAAACGTCCTTTGTCACCGGGGATTGCGACGTTCACGACATGGCGGTTGACGCCGACGGACGGCTGATCTTCGTCAACACCCTGTTCAGTTGTCTGGCGACCACAAGCGAAACACATAGTTTTCAACCTATCTGGCGTCCGGATTTCATCACGGAGCTGGCGGCGGAGGATCGCTGTCATATGAACGGGCTGGCGATGGTTGATGGGCAGCCGGGATATGTCACCATGGTGTCCCGGTCCAACGCCGCCGACGGGTGGCGCGATCGACGGACCAACGGCGGCAGCGTCGTATCCGTGCCCAATGGGGATATCGTTGCGACTGGATTGTCGATGCCGCATTCACCGCGTTATTACGATGGTAAATTGTGGCTGTTGAATTCAGGCACCGGGTTTTTCGGCTATATCGATCTGGATACGGGCAAGTTTGAACCTGTCGCGTTTTGCGCCGGGTATCTGCGCGGGCTCACCTTCCATGGGGATTTCGCCATCGTCGGGTTATCTCGCCCGCGCGGCAACCGCACGTTCAGCGGATTGGCGCTGGATGATGAACTGGAAGAGCGCGACGCCGATCCGCGCTGTGGCCTTCAGGTCATCGATTTACGCAGCGGCAGTGTGGTGCACTGGCTTCGCATCGAGGGAATCATCGAGGAACTCTATGACGTCGTGGCGCTGCCCGGCGCCCAGCGCCCCACATCCATTGGATTCGTCACCGACGAAATTCGCCGCGTCATCAGCATCGCGCCGGAGGGCCAACCCGAATAAGCCGCATAAGCCGCAATGCGTGGCTACGCCGCCGCCCCGTTCACCCACCATACGGAGACTACTATGACCGACCGTTACGCCCAGTATACCAAATTTGATTTCGACCGCCCCGCCGATCGGGTGCTGCGCATTACGTTCAATAATCCCAAGACATTCAATTCTCTGGATAAGGAGGGGCACCGGCAGTTTACCTATTTGTGGCGTGACATCGACGATGATCCGGATATCAACGCAGTCATTCTGACCGGTCGGGGCAAGGCGTTTTCCTCCGGTGGCGATTTCAGCATGATCGAAGACAACATGAATGATGAAACCTCCCGGCTTCGCGCCTGGAAGGAAGCGCGCGACCTTGTCTACAACATCATCAATTGCAACAAGCCTATCATTTCCGCCATCAACGGCGTTGCGGTCGGGGCAGGGCTTGTCGCCGGCCTTCTGGCGGATATTTCAATTGCGGGAAAGTCGGCGAAAATTGTCGATGGCCATACGCGTCTGGGCGTTGCAGCGGGCGATTGCGCCGTGATCAACTGGCCGATTTTGTGTGGCATGGCGAAGGCGAAGTATCTGCTGCTGCTGTGTGAGCCGATCAATGGGGAAGAAGCTGAAAAATACGGTCTGGTGTCGCTTTGCGTGGAAGACGACGAGTTGCAGGACAAGGCGCTGGAGATCGCCAATCGATTGGTCGCGGGGCCGCCAAGCGCAATTCGCTGGACCAAATATGCGCTCAATAACTGGTATCGCATGATGGGGCCAGCCTATGACGCCTCGACAGCGCTGGAGATGCTGGGCTTCGCCGGATCCGAGGTTCGCGAAGGACTGGCGGCGCATCTTGAAAAACGCGCGCCGGTTTTCAATCCGGAATCGCCCATCTAGACAATACCGGCGTCGTAATGATTGCGGCGCGGTAAAGTTATCGCCATAATTGAAGGATCGCTGCTGGTCGCGTAAAGGCTGGTCGGCGATCCGGTGGCGGCGTTCGCCGTTCCGCCGATACTCCCTGCAA
This sequence comes from Alphaproteobacteria bacterium, assembly GCA_016764135.1. Classification (GTDB taxonomy): domain Bacteria; phylum Pseudomonadota; class Alphaproteobacteria; order UBA8366; genus JABJJH01. The sequence continues at coordinate 12,520 of JAESSL010000067.1, read as the reverse complement.
ATTCCCGAGCGAGGATACGCCATGTCCGACATTGTCGAGTCGCCATTTGAAAAATACGCCATTGGTCAATCCGTCGCCCGGTCCGAGGATCCCCGGCTTCTGCGTGGAGACGGGCTTTACTCTGATGATTTCAGTCTCGACGGGCAGGCCTATGGCTATGTGTTTCGCTCGCCCTTCGCGCATGGAATTATCCAGTCGTTAAACGTCGAGGAGGCCAAAGCGGCGCCGGGAGTGCTTGCTGTGTTGACTGCTGAAGACATGGCGGCGGCCAATATCGGTCCCTTACCCAATACGCAGGGCCATAAAAGTCGCGATGGATCGGCGATGCTCAAGCCGGACCGCCCGGTGCTGGCGACCGGTAAGGTGCAGTATCGTGGCGAGGCCGTGGCGCTCATTGTCGCGGAAAGTGCGGTAGCGGCGAAAGACGCGTCCGAGTTGATTGAATTTGACGTTGAGATGTTGCCCGCCCTGTCGAACGCGGAAGACGCGATGGCCGACGGCGCGCCGCAGATGCACGATGAAGTCCCTAATAATGTCGCCCTCGATTGGGAATTTGGCGATTCCGGGGAAAGCGATCGGATATTCGCCAGCGCACATCATGTGACGCGATTGAAATTACGGAGCAACCGGGTTGTCGTGGCGTCGATGGAGCCCCGTGCGGCGACGGCGGAATATGATGCGGAAAATGAGCATTACACCCTGCATGTCGGCACGCAGGGCGTGTTTGGATTTCGGAACTTGTTGGCGGCGCGCGTGTTGGGCGTGGAGCGCGACAAGTTGCGGGTCCGCACCTATGACGTTGGCGGCTCCTTTGGCATGAAGTCCGGCCTCTATCCAGAATATGCGCCCTTGCTGGTCGCGGCGCGGTTGCTGGGGCGTCCGGTAAAATGGTGCGACGAGCGCAGCGATAGCATGTTGTCGGATCAACATGGCCGGGATTCTTTCGCCGAGGCCGCGCTCGCCTTTGACGCGGAGGGGCGCGTTTTGGCCGGTCGCGTTTCGTGCACGTGCAACCTTGGCGCCTATTTGACCGCCGCCGGACCAAATATGCATACAGGCAATCTGGTCAAGAATTTCCCCGGCGTTTATCGCCTGCCGCAATATTACGCGTGTACGAAGGCGGTGTTCACCAACACCACGCCCATTGGCGCCTATCGCGGCGCGGGCCGTCCGGAAGGCGTGTATTACATGGAACGCCTGATGGATAACGCGGCGCGGGAAATGGGTATCGATCGGGTGGAGTTGCGACGCCGTAATCTGGTGCGCGCCGATGAAATGCCTTACGCGGCGATTTCCAAATTCACCTATGACAGCGGTGATTTTCCGGGCGTCCTGACCAAAGGGCTGGCGCGGGCGGATTGGGATGGCTTCGAAGCGCGTCGCGCGGAATCGGCCAAAACCGGAAAGCTGCGCGGGCTTGGGATCGCATGTTATCTGGAAGTTACCGGGCCGCCCTCGGCGGAAATGGGCGGCATTCGGTTTGAAGATGACGGCACGATCACGATGACTTCGGGGTCACAGAATTACGGGCAAGGCCACGCCTCGACATTCGCCCAAATTCTGGTGAGCAAGCTGGGCGTTCCCTTTGATCAACTTCGTCTGGATCAGGGCGACAGCGACAAGCTGCTGGCCGGGTCCGGCACGGGCGGTTCCAAAACCGTTATCACGGCAGGCTCCGCCTTGGTGCAGGCGGCGGAGAAGGTTATTGAAAACGGGCGCATCGTCGCCGGTCATGTTCTGGAGACCGCTACGGCGGATATAGAATTCAACGCTGGGTCCTTCCGCGTGACGGGGACCGACCGGGCGGTGGACATTATGGAATTGTCCCGGCAGGCCCGGACCATGCGCGTTAATAACGCGCTGCCCGATGACGCACCCGACGGGTTGGATGCGGCGATCAAGGCGGAAGAATTGCCACCGCTCGCCTTTCCAAACGGTTGTCATATCGTGGAAGTCGAGATTGATCCGGAGACCGGAACCACGCAATTGGTCCGGTATATGGTGGTCGATGATTTCGGCGTCATGATCAATCCGATGCTGGTTGAAGGCCAGGTGCATGGCGGCATCGCGCAGGGCATGGGGCAGGCGCTTATGGAAAATGTGGTGTATGACGATGACGGTCAACCGCTGTCGGGCACTTTTATGGATTACACAATGCCGCGCGCCGACAACATGCCGAATTTCGAATTCGACTCCCATCCGGTCCCGGCGACGACCAATGTTCTGGGCGCCAAAGGGTGTGGCGAGGCGGGCACTTCGGGCGCTCTGCCCGCCGTCATGAACGCGATTGTCGACGTGTTGCAGCGGGAACGCGGCGTATCCCATTTTGATATGCCCGCCACGCCAGAACGGGTATGGTCGGCGCTGAACGGCTAAACGGCGGCAATCATGACGGCAATCTATGTAGATGCGGACGCCTGTCCGGTGAAGGCGGAAGTGTTGCGTGTGGCGACTCGCCACGGCGTGGACATCCATATGGTCAGCAACAGCTGGATGCGGCTGGACGACAGTCCGTTGATCCATCGCGTCGTCGTCTCCGACGGGTTTGACGCCGCCGATGACTGGATTGTGGAGAATATCGCCGCTGGCGATGTGGCGATCACCTCGGACATACCACTGGCGGCGCGATGCCTGGAAAAAGGCGCTGAGGTCATCGGGCCAACGGGCAGGCCTTTCAATGGAGATAATATTGGATCGGCGTTGGCGACGCGGGATCTCATGTCCCATCTTCGCGATATTGGTGAAGTGCGCGGCGGCGGTCCGCCTTTTTCAAAAGGTGACCGGTCGCAATTCCTTCAGGAACTGGAAAAAATCCTACATAAGATAAAGCGTCAGGGGGTGGGGAACGCGCCATAACAGGCGCCCCCCTGTCGCTATGGCGCTTGAGTTTAAGCGCCAGTTCCGTTGCGTCCGTCAGACCCCGGAGACGACAGGTAGAAACGTCACGTCGTTTTGTACTGCCGTCACGCCATCAAGCTTCCGGATCTCTTCAATAATCTCGGGAATTTGACTATGAATGTTGACGACGCCAGATAAGTGTACATTTCCGGCCGCAACAGCGACGCGGACGCCGTGGCCAAAGGGTGTGTCTGAGGGATTGTCGCGCAGAAACTTTCTAACTTCTGATTCAATTATTTTATCAGCCAAAATTCTGCGTGAGTCTTTCGTCTCTTGATACGCCGGGGCGTTCACAAGGTTCTCGATCACCGAGACGCAATTTTCGACAGAGACAAACCCGGTGTTGAGAACAATGTCGTAGTTCTCCGGATTCCGCCAATCGTTTGAAAATTGTCGTTGGATCGTCTGGCTGTGCGCGTCGTCGCTTTGTTTGATTTCAAGGCGGATCGATTTTTCATCCGTAACGTGGAGCCGCTCCATCATAACGGCCACTCGTTTGGACATCGGCGCGCAAATGCGTACGCATAGGACATGAGGCACATCGCGGAGTAATTGCGCCGCGCCCCAGCCCCGGATCAAGACGTTTCCTTGATTTTTCGCCAGGTCCAACACTTCTTCGGCGGTATAGCGAGACATTCGCTCTGAGTTGATTTTCCAGCGCTCCCACAAGGACGCGTTGCCTTCGAGAAAGCGGTGTACCGTGTTTTCACCAAGATGCAGGCGTTGGGCTAGATTGTGTTCGACAATCTCATGGTGGACGACCTCAATTTCAAGGGCGTCCGAAAGGCCTGCGGCGACATCCTTACCCAACGTCCCCATTTCTCGAGTCATGGCGATGACAGTCATAAGAAGCCTCCTATGTAATTTATGGCGTTTCGTACAGTGAGTTGCGTTAAGCACCTTTGTTGTAAGTCTGCTCACCTAAATTACAGTATTGGCGTTAATTAATTATGACTAAATACAAGTTAAGGTTGAATATAAAAGATAATTTAGTCAGCGACATTCTCTTTGCGAAAACGAAAACGAAATCGAAATTGGGGATTACGGTTTAGCGCGTTGCGGAAAAGTCGCGGGTCTTTAGCCGCCAGCGATCTGGGGCAGTAAAAATACTTCGCTGTCTGGCGGAACTTGTTCCAGCCAAGCGTCTTGGTACATCTGACCATTGATGACGACGGCGATGCCTTCTTCCAGATGAGGTTCCAGGTCAGGGTAAAGCGCCGCCAATTGCCGAAACAATTGGCGGACGGTTGCGCCGTCCAGCTCGAAGGTTTCCGTACCTTCGGTGAACCGCAACAACCCGCCGGTTAAAACGACCCGCGCCATTTTACCCCTACCTCATATTGCCTTAGCGAGCTTCTGACAGACCCTTCAGAATGACCGGCGGTGACATCGGCAGTTGGCTGAAGCGCACCTTTGTGGCGCCATCAACGGCGTTGGCGACGGCGGCCATCGGCGGGATAATCGGCGTTTCACCGACGCCGCGCACTCCATAGGGATGGGTCGGATTCGGCACTTCGACGATTATCGCGTCAATCATCGGCAGATCGGAGGCGACGGGAATCCGGTAATCGAGGAAACCCGCGTTTTCCAGTTGGCCCTTGTCGTTATAGATATATTCCTCGTTCAGGGCCCAACCGATGCCTTGCACGGCGCCGCCCTGGATTTGCCCTTCGACATAGGCTGGATGGATCGCCTTGCCAGCGTCCTGCGCCGCAGTATAGCGCAGAACCTTTACATAGCCGGTCTCGGGGTCGACTTCGACATCCACCAGATGCGTGCCAAAGCTGGGGCCCGCGCCCTGAGCGTTGATTTCCGCATGTCCGGCGATGGGGCCGCCGGTCTTTCCGGCTTTGACGGCGAGGTCCGCCAGTGACAGTGGCTCAAAATCGCCGGCGTTGCCGCCTGCCGGCTTCGCTTGGCCTTCTTCCCAGATGACCGCGTCGACGGGAATTTCCCAGATCTTTGCGGCGCGGTTGCGCAGTTCTTCAATCATGTTGCGCGAGGCTTCAACAACCGCCATGCCGCTGGAGAAGGTGGCGCGACTGCCGCCCGTCAGGAAGGTGTAGCCGATGGTGCTGGTATCGCCGATGCGGGGGCGAATTTTTTTCATATGCACGCCCATTTCTTCGGCGACCATCATCGCCATAGAGGCTCGTGATCCGCCAATATCGGGGGTGCCGACGGTTAACTCGATCGTGCCGTCTTCGTTCAACAACATGGAGGCGCTGGTTTCACCGCCGATGTTGAACCAGAACCCGGACGCGATGCCGCGGCCCTGATTGGCGCCGAGCGGTGATTTGTAATGCTCGGTGTCCTTGATCGCGTTCAGCGTTTCAATAAATCCGACGGGACCGAATTTTGGACCATATGCGGCGCGCGTGCCTTCTTTCGCCGCATTCATCAAACGCAATTCGATCGGGTCGATCTCCAGCTTCTTCGCGAGCTCATCGATCAGGGATTCCACGGCGTATTCGGAAATCGGGGCGCCCGGCGCGCGATAGGCCGCGACCTTGGGGCGGTTGGAGACGACGTCATAGCCGACGACCTTGACGTTCTCCAATTCATAAGGCGCAAAGGCGCACATGCAGCCGGGCTGCACCGGGGACCCCGGATAGGCGCCCGCCTGATATTTCAGCACCGCTTCGCCCGCTGTGATGCGGCCGTCTTTGGTCGCGCCGATCTTGACGTAGATATTGGCGCCCGAGGTGGGGCCAGTGGCGCGGAACAGCTCGTCGCGCGGCATGACCATACGGACGGGCTGGCAGACTTTTTGCGACAACGCCAAGGCCAGGGGCTCCAGATAGACCACTGTCTTGCCGCCAAACCCGCCGCCAATTTCCGACGATGTGACGCGTAGTTTTGAAATATCCATGCCCAGCAGACGCGCGCAATGGGCGCGGGCCACAAAATGACCCTGAGTCGAGCACCACAACTCGGCGTACCCATCTTCGGAGACGCTGGCGGTGCAGGCGTGTAATTCAATATAGCCCTGATGCACAGGCTTGGTGTTGTACTCACGCTCCAGAATGACATCGGCCTTGGCGAATCCGTCTTCAATATCGCCCATCTTGAATTCAACGCGTTTGGCGACATTGGAGGCTTTTGTGGGTTTGGGGTCGACGCCTTCGGTAAAGAGATCGTCATGCAGAACCGGCGCGTCCGGCGCCATGGCCTCCACGGCGTCGATGACATGGGGCAGGATTTCGTATTCGATCTCGATAAGCTTCACGGCTTCTTTCGCGATGGCGTCGCTGGTGGCGGCGACAGCGGCGATTGCGTGGCCATCATAAAACACTTTGTCGCGGGCGATTATGTTCAGGGACATGTCCCGGTAATTCACCATCATCTCTCCGGCCGGGATGAACTCCGAGGATAATTCCGGGAAATCGGCGCCGGTCACGATGGCTTTGACGCCTTGCAGCGCGGCGGCCTTGCTGGTGTCGAGGGATTTGATGCGGGCATGGGCGTGAGGGCTGCGCAAAACCGCGCCCGTCAACATGCCGGCGTTGAAATTGTCCGCGCCGAATTTCGCGCGTCCGGTGACTTTATCCACCCCGTCCGGCCGAATCGGGCGTGTGCCAACCCATTTCAAGTCCTTACCATTACCGCTCGACATTGATGACTCTCCTTGTTCAAGACCTTGAAAACAGAGGCGTACAGAAAAGAATTAGCCTGCAGGGCCAATCGTCGAAACGCTGCTGAAAACAGGTTGGTTTTGTATGGGCGCAGAATGCCTGAAATATAGGCGACGCTCAAGCGTCGAAAGAGGGGCCCATCTTGGGTCCGGCATCCGGATCCACCACGGCGAAGCGGTTGCCCAGCACCGAATCCGCGACAAAGGGATTATCCTGACGCTCCTGCCCAAAGGTGGACAACCGGCCATGTCCCGGCAGAAACAGGACATCGTCGCCAAGCGGCCATAATTGCTCTTGAATGGATTTTATGAGTGTGTCGTGGTCGCCACGCTCCAGATCACTGCGCCCGACCGAACCGCGAAAGATGACGTCGCCGACGATGGCCAGCTGTGAAGGCTCATGAAAAAAGATCACATGGCCCGGCGTGTGGCCCGGGCAGTGGCGGACATCCAGGGTCAAATCGCCCAGCGTGACCGTGTCATGGTTCTCCAACCAACGATCCGGCGTAAAGGATTTGGTCGGGCTGAAGCCGGGTTTTTCCTCAACCGTATCCAGCTTGTCGATCCAGAATTTGTCGTCGATATGCGGGCCTTCGACCGGGACGCCAAGTTTTTCGGCCAGTTCCGCCACCCCGCCCGCATGATCGCGATGCCCATGGGTGATGAAAATTTTCTCAATCGTGACCCCTTTATCTGCCGCAATCGCCAGAATTCGATCAAGATTGCCGCCGGGATCAATCACCGCGGCTTTCATGGTTTTCGTGCACCAGATGATCGAACAGTTCTGCTGATATGGGGTGACCGGCACAATCGCGGTTTGCAGGGGTGTTGAAGCTAACATGGCGAAAACCCTTTGTAATCTGGTTGTTCGGATTTATTTCGGGGCGGCAGCTAGTTGGTCCAGGAGACTAGTTGGTCCAGGAGAAAGGGGCGTAATGACCGTTATTTCCTTCTCCATCCATCGTCAGGTCCAGGCCAAAGCCTGAAACCGTCAGCGACTTTGTCCGCGCCAGCGCCAGGCGGGTGTTCGCCGGATGCGAGGTGTTGTCTATATAATACGGATCGCCGGATTTGTTGCGGGACGCGACCCCTTCGATGTCGAAGGAAAATACGCCGGGGATGTCGGCGATGCGCTGCAACCCGTCCGCGGTGAAGCTGATAGGCTTGTATTCAACGCCGCGAAAATCGCTCACTAGATTGTCGCGGATCATGCCCGGCGTGCCGCCCGCCTCGCCGCTGGCGATCATGGCCAAGGCGTTGCGCTGTGCATCGTTTGCTTTTTCGTCGACGACGGCTGCAAATACCCAATCGCCATCAGCCATAACCTTGCCGGAGCGAATGACAAAGGCGAAGCTCAGCCCGTCCAATTGCACGTCGCCGCAACGGCCCTTGTCGATCCGGTACACCATCATCGCGTAACAGTGATCATGCGTCGCGGCGCCCTGCGGATTTGTATAGATGCAGGGGCACAAATAGTCGCAGTTGCAGCTTTCGATATATTGGCCGTCAACGCGCCAGTCGGGAGTCGCCATGGGTATCTCCTATGCGGAATATCGCGCCCTGCGCCTGATATGAATGCCTAGTAAATCCCCCGACCGCCAAAGGCGCAAGTCTGGCGTTTTCGTTTGGGCGGCCTTTGGTCCTAATTTGATATGTCTCAAGGCGAAATGCGCTATTTGGCGTATACTACGCTTACGTTGGAGCAACATTAAGGAGGCTGGAATGGCGGTTGTGACGGAAATTGTCTTCGAAGGTATGGAATCATCTGAAGCAGCGCGTAAGAGAATTGACGCTGAGATACAAAAGCTTGAGCGATTTCATGACCGTATTACGTCCTGTCGGGTGGTGTTGCAGGCGCCAAATCATCACAAGGCCCATGGCGGATTGTTCGAAACCCGCATTCATATGGCGTTGCCGGGCAATCAGGAAGTGAACGTCGCGCATAGTCATCGCAACGATCATGCGCATGAAGACGCCTATGTGGCGATCCGCGACGCCTTCGCCGCCGCTCGGCGGCAATTGCAGGACAAAGACCGAAAACTGGAAGGCGCCGTCAAACGGCATTCTCGCTGAAGGTTGGCTCGCTGAAAGCCAGCTCGCTATAGGTTTACTCGCTGAAGGCCTACTCGCTGAGGTCCGGTTGGAAAAATATTTTCCCGGATCGGGACATGGTGTACCGTTAACGCCTGAAAAAGTCTTTGGGGGGCGGTATGAAAATTGTTCAAGGCGATCAGGTTTCGGTTGAGACGGGTACGTCGCATCGTGGCGGCGTATCCGAATGGCGGCGTCTGCTGGATGGAGAGTCCGGCGCTATCGATAATTTCTCGTTGGTCTGGGCGCAAAGTCCGGGCCGCTTCTCGCCGCGTCACCGGCACAATTTCGAACAGATCCGCTTTCAGTTGGAAGGAACGGCGAAATATGGCCGCACCAGCGTTTTGAAGCCTGGTATGGTCGGCTATTATCCCGAAGCGGTGCATTATGGACCGCAAACTCAGGAAGAGGGCGAGATGTTGGGGGTGCTGGTGCTGCAATTTGGCGGCGCGAGCGGCAGCGGCTATATCGGACGCGCGGAACAGGCCGATCTGACGGAAGAACTGCGCGGGTTGGGCGAGTTCAAGGATGGCGTCTTTCGCCGCAATGACGATGCGCCGGGCAAGCGCAATCTGGACGGCTTTCAGGCGATATGGGAACACGCAAAACAGCGTCCGTTGACCTATCCGGACCCACGATATGACGCGCCTGTGTTCATGGATCCTGAAAATTATGACTGGTTGCCCATCGCGAATTCGCCTGGCGCGGTGGTGAAAACTCTGGGTGTTTTTACCGAATGCCAGACCATGATCCGTTTTTTGAAACTGGACGCTGGCGCGTGGTATTCGGCGCCAGGCGCACGCGATATCTATTTTGTGTTATCCGGCGCTGGCGTCGTTGCGGGCGAACCCTGGCGTAACGCGACGACATTGTATGTGGCGCAGGGCGAAAATGTCAGGCTGGAAGCCTCGGCGGAAACAGAGATCCTGCACCTGCGTCTGCCAAATTTAGATCATTTAAAATCGCGGGATGGAGCGCCGCGGCAAGCCGCTGAGTAGAGGCTCAGATAAGCAGCATAATGATGACGCACATCGTCATGAAAGAAACACTGAAGGCGAGCGAGCCCCATATATAGTACCGGCCTACGCGGGTTCGGTGCACGCGTTCAGCGTCTTTCGTATTAAATCGAAATGGTTCCATAGTTTCCTCGCGCGGCGCCTGATTTATTTTGCGCCCGTTCGACAGGGACGCTGGGCGTATTGTCCAAGCCCGATTTCTCGACGTTCATGACAATAACACAATATGAGTCGATTGGTCACCTGTTCGCCGTTGAACCGGCTCTTTCCTTAACCGTATCGATTGTGGCAAGCTCGTCGTCTCACCGAGCCACCTTACGTTATCCAAAAATTCACGCCACCAGCCCGCCAGGGGGGAACCAGCTATGCCGGACACCACATCTGCACCCATCGCCAATATCGCCGATTTCAGCTTTTTAGAGGGCGTTAAAGTGGTCGATTTCACCCAGTTTGAAGCGGGCCCTTCGTGCACTGAATCCTTGGCCTGGTTGGGGGCTGACGTGGTTAAGGTCGAAAATCCAAACCGAGGCGATCCTGGTCGCCGGCTACGGCCTGGCAAACCGGATGACGATCCGTATTACTTCCATGTCTTCAACGCCAACAAGAAATCCGTCGGGGTTAATTTGAAATCCGAGAGGGGTCTCGCGCTCGCCAAGGACTTGATTCGCCAAGCCGACGTCATGGTCGAGAATTTCGCGCCCGGCGCTATCGAGCGCCTCGGCCTGTCCTACGACGTGGTCAAGGAAATCAATCCGGGCCTTATTTATGCGCAAATCAAGGGTTTCGGCGAAGGGAGTCCGTATGAGAAGAACCTCTCCTTCGACATGATCGCCCAGGCCGCCGGCGGCACCTTCAGCGTCACGGGCGAGGCGGATGGACCGCCAACCCGCCCGGGGATTACGCTTGGCGACACCGGCACGGGCATGGTGATGGCGCTGACCATCGCCTCGGCCCTGTACAAGCGCGCAAAAACGGGCGAGGGCTGCCATCTGCAAGTCGCCATGCAGGACGCCATCCTGCATTATATGCGCACCAATTTCGCCACGACGGGACGCACGGGCAAACCCGCCGGGCGCGCGGGCAGTAAAATTGCGGGTTCCCATTCCGCGCCGAAGGGGTTGTCTGCCTGCGCCCCCGGTGGGTCGAATGACTACGTTTATATTTCGACGAGCGCGGCAAACCCGGAACACTGGAACCGGCTGCTGAAAGTGGTGGGGCGCGAGGACCTTATTGGCGATAAACGCTACGACACGCCGCAAGACCGTGCGGCGAACGAGCCGGAGGTCGACGAGATCGTTAACACCTGGACCCGTACTAAAACCAAGTTCGAAGCGATGGAACTAATCGGCGCGGCGGGTATTCCCATCGGTCCGGTGCTGGATACCCTGGAGCTGAACAACGACGTCACCTTCGAACAGCGCGGCATCATGCAGGTAATGGAGCACTCGGTTCATGAGCCGTTCAAGATGCCGACCTGGCCGGTACGGGTGGACGGTCGACCAACGCGCATAAAACCATCGCCGATGCTGGGCGAACACACCGACGAAGTCCTGCGTGACTGGCTTGATCTGGACGACGACGCGGTGGCGGAATTGAAGACAGACAGCATTGTAAAATAATGATGAAGGGGCGGTTAACGCCCCATTCGTCATTTCAGGGCGTCGTCCGGTCTTGTTCATATATCTGAGACAGTAATTGGCGTCGATGTTATCGCTTTATGGCGTTAACGTCGCCGCCCTCAGTTTCGCCCCGCCTCCGGGAATAACCCGGCGGATTGCGCTGTTAGAACGGTGTGTCGCCCTGAATCATGATCTTGTGAATGCATCGTTGATGGCCGTGATAGTCGTTGATCGCAAAATGCTGCGTACAACGATTGTCCCAGAATGTCAGCGTATTCAGCGACCAGTGGAAGCGGCAGGTGAATTCAGGCCGATGGGTGAGTTCTTTCAGATAATCCAGCAGCGGCGTGCTTTCTTCCGTGCTCCATCCGTCAAAGCGTTCGGTATGAGAACCGATATATAACGCCTTTCGACCGGTTTCCGGATGGGTGCGCACGATTGGATGCGAGGATACAATTTGCGCGTTCCCGGGGTCGATCTGCGCAATGGTGCCAATGCCCGCCTTGATTCGCTCCATGCGCGTGAGCCCTGAGGGGTGATTGCGGCTGTCGCCATTGTTGACGCCCGTCAGCCCCGACAGCGTCTTCTTCAATCCGTCAGACAGAGATTCATAGGCGAGATGCAAATTGGAGAACATCGTGTCGCCGCCGAGTGGCGGTAGTTCGCGACTATAGAGCATGGTGCCCTTGGCGGGTTTGGGCGTGTACATCTGGTCAGAATGCCAGCGACCGCCATTGTTCAGCTTCTGGTCGGGCTTCTTTTTCACCTCGACGATTTCAGGAAATCCATCCAGCCCCTTGTTCAGCAAATGCGGATGGATGTCGCCAAAACGTCGCGCAAAGGCGATATGATCGTTGGGCGTCAGGTTTTGATCGCGAAAGAAAATGACGTGCCGCTCCAGCCAGGCGCGATGAATTTCGTCCATGGTTTCATCATCCACCCCACCAGCGATATCAACGCCGCGTATTTCTGCGCCCAATGCGCCAGCAATAGGCTGTACGTCAATACGGGCATACGCGCGTGGCTGCGCTGCGGTTCCGGCCAACTCCGCCATTTTCATGTCTCCTGATATTGCTGAAGGGTCAATAGCGTACGCTGAAAACAGGGCGAATACAATTTGTCTGGACTCGGACCCCTGAATTATCCTGATATAGGGATCGCGAGAAGAATCAAAAGTCTTGGCTCGAGAAACAGTCCCGGCGCGCCAGTTCATGGCGATCCCATTGTCGGTAATCTTGTTAACGTCATTCGTCGGCGAGATT
>JAESSL010000066.1 GCA_016764135.1 Alphaproteobacteria bacterium | reverse complement strand
TGAATTCCTGGCGGACGGCGCCGACTCTCCCGTTCTGCGGTTCACCCCACCGGGCGCCGATATTGATTCTGTTATCGATGTCCGGGCTGTCTTTCAGCAAAGCTGCCGCGACCTTGCGGTGGAGGCGATGCCCGCGTTCCTTATGCCGCAAAAAGGCAAGTTTGGGCTTCGCGATTATGAAAAAATGTACTGCGTTGATCCTAAATCCGGCCAGAACATCTTTGATATGCGAGGAATTGATCGGGACGGGGGCTGTATGGTCGTCGTTCGACCAGACCAGCATATTGCGCAAATTCTCCCGTTGAACGCCCATGCCGAACTGGCGGCGTTCTTTGATGGCTTCATGATCCGTAAAATTTGACCCCCCGGGCGCTGGCCTGCTGGCGCAGCGCTATGGGGTTCCATCGCCGCGTATCGGCAGAGACGTTTCATCCTTAATGGTCGAGACGACAATCCGGGATTGTGTATCCGCCACGAGCGACAAGGCGAGAAGCTTGTCCCGGAGAAACAGATCGTAATCCTGAATATTAACGCACACGACCTTGATTAAATAATCAACGGCGCCGGTCACCTTTTCACAGAAGGTTACTTCCGGCCACCGCAGGATGGCGGTCTCGAACGCCTCCATATTGTCTCGGCTGGGCAACGCAAGTTTGACATAGGTGTAGGAGACGAACTCGAGGCCGAGCGCGTGGCGGTCCAGTATCGCCGCCGTTCGCCGGATCACGCCAATTTCTTTGAGTCGTTTGACGCGCCGCCAGCAAGGGGTTTGCGACAAACCGACCCGTTGAGCGAGCTCGGCGATAGACAGTGATGCATCTTCCTGAAGGATCAGAAGGATTTTGATTTCCCATTCATCGAAGGAAATATTTTTCTCAATCATGATAAACCTGAGAATTATTATTCAATAATCTTCTCATTATAGAACAATCAGGAGATTAATACTTCCTGAATGGACGTAAAATTCTTGGGACTAACGAGCTCCGGAAACCATGAATGGAGCAATGCCGCCATGAAGAATTCGTCACTCAAAATCGATATGCAGGACAAGTACGCAAGTCAGGATGGTCATGTCCTCCTGACGGGTATCCAGGCGCTTATCCGTCTCCTTATCGATCAGGCCCACGCCGATCGACGAGCGGGATTGAAGACTGCGGGCTTTGTATCCGGATACCGCGGGTCTCCTCTGTCCGGCTTTGATCAGCAGCTAGAGCGGGAAAAACATATCCTCGATCCTCTCAATATTCTGGTTCGTCCCGGGGTTAATGAGGAGCTTGCGGCGACGGCTGTATGGGGAAGCCAACAGAATGCGCTGGACCCGAAATCGACGGTCGATGGCGTTTTTGGGCTTTGGTATGGCAAGGCGCCTGGCCTGGACCGCAGCGGCGACGCCTTTAAACACGCCAATTTTACGGGGACAGCGGCGTGCGGTGGCGTTCTGGCGGTTGTGGGCGACGACCATCGAGCCAAATCATCGGCCTGGCCCTGCCAGAGTGAATTCGTTTTCAAGGATATGGAAATGCCTGTTCTGGCGCCGTCTTCGGTTCAGGATGTCCTGGATCTGGGCCTTATGGGATACGCTTTGTCGCGCTGGTCCGGATTGTGGGTTGGCATGATCGCGCTGGCGGATTTGATGGACGCCACTCAGACCGTATGGATCAATCCGGACCGTCTCTCTATCCGACGTCCTGAAAGCCCCGATCCCAGATTAATAGAGCCGCTCCAGCGGTCGAGCTTGCTGCGACATCGGGTGGATGCGGAGCGGTTGGTGCGCGAGGTAAAATTGCCCGCCGCGCTCGCCTTTGCCCGTAAAAACAAACTGAACAGGATCATTTGGCGAAAAACCGGCGACAGGTTTGGTATTGTGGCCGTCGGTAAGGCCTATGCCGACCTGCTTGAGACCTTTGCGTTGTTTGGCCTCGACGAGGCGCGGGCGGCCAAACTGGGGGTGCGTCTGCTCAAGGTTACCATGCCATGGCCCCTGGAGACGGAGACGATCCGCGACTTTGCAGAGGGTCTGGACTCGATCCTTGTGATTGAAAATAAACGCGGCCTTGTCGAACCTCAGTTGAAAGAATTGCTCTATCACTTGCCCGCGCGCAATCGACCTCGTGTTTGGGGAAAGCAAACGCCGCAGGGCGAGGCTCTCCTGCGTGAAACGTTGGACCTGGCGCCCGCCGATATTGCGCGCGCATTGTCCGTCGTGATGCCTGAATTGACCAGGGACGCCGCCAGAATCGATGCGTTGGCGCACCGGATCGACGCTAATGAAATGCCCGCGGCGACACGCGCGCCGCATTTTTGTTCCGGGTGTCCGCATAGCACTTCGACCAAAACGCCCCAAGGCGCGCGCTCAATTGCAGGCGTTGGTTGCCATATCATGACTGAGGGTATGGACCGCACCACTGATGGCTATACTCAAATGGGGGGAGAAGGCGCGCCGTGGCTGGGTCAGTTTCCCTTTACGACCGAAAAGCATGTTTTCGCCAACCTTGGCGACGGCACCTATTTCCACTCTGGCATTCTGGCGATCCGCGCTGCGGTCGCCGCCACAGCGCCGATTACCTTTAAGCTGCTCTATAACGATGCTGTGGCGATGACGGGGGGCCAAAAGATTGACGGCCCACTCGATGTTCCGCGTCTTGTCGATCAAATTCGGGCGGAAGGCGTTGAGCGGATCGTCATCACCAGTGATGACCTGTCCCGGTATAAAGGCGTGCGCTTGCCGCATGACACGCCGGTATTTGACCGATCTCGCATTATGTCCATCCAAAAGGAGTTGAGCAGATATCCAGGCGTTTCTGTGCTCATACACGACCAGACATGCGCGACGGAAAAACGGCGACGTATCAAACGTGGTCTCCTGCCAGAAGCAACGAGGCGCCTTTATATCAACCCGCGCATCTGCGAATCCTGCGGCGATTGTTCCGTTCAGTCCAACTGCCTGTCCATAGAGCCGGTAGAAACGCTCTTTGGCGTTAAGCGTCAGGTCAATCAATCCAGTTGCAACAAGGATTACAGCTGTGGCGAAGGTTTTTGTCCGTCCTTTGTAACGGTTCATGATGGCGCCCTGAAGCGCGAGCGTCCGGTCTTTGATCTCCAGCAGGAAGCCAAGAACCTCGCCAGTCCGGCATTGCCGAAATTGGCGAACATGCCTTTCAATTTGTTGATCACTGGCGTTGGAGGGACCGGCGTGACGACTCTCTCCGCTATTCTTGCGAGAGCGGCTCATGCCGATGGTAGAACCGTCGCCACGCTCGATATGACGGGCTTGGCGCAAAAAGGTGGGGCTGTTTCATCCCATCTGCGCATCAGTTTGCCGGGAACGCCGATTGCATCCTCGCGGATTAGTCCCGGACATGCAAATACGGTGCTGGCGTGCGATATGGTGACGACGCTGACGCCCGATGCGCTGACACTCTTCGACCCCAAGGCGACGATTCTGGTATTCAACAGCGATGTCGCATCGACCTCGGCGTTTACGCTGGAGGGATCAACAGAATTCAAAAGCGACGCTGTCGAAGCCACGCTGAGGGCAAACGCCCGGAGCGCTTCTGGTTACCCAGCGACAAAGATTGCTGAACATTATCTTGGCGACTCTATCTACGCGAACGTCGTTTTGTTGGGGGCTCTATGGCAGGCCGGACTCATTCCCGTGTCCATTGAAGCAATCGACTCCGCAATTCGCGCTAATGGCGTCGCCGTTGAGGAAAACACCGACGCATCGCGCTAGGTCGCCTTCTCAAGGCCGCGCCGGAGTCGATTGCGCTGGAGCCCGAGGCGCGTCCGGCAGAAACGTTGGACGCCCGTCTCGCATTTCTGGCGGCCGAACTACGCGACTACCAAAACGACGCCTACGCCCAGAAGTTCCTGGAATTGGTGGCGCAAACGCAATTGGCGACGCGGCGTGCAAAAATTGACGATGATATTTTTCCCATGGCTGTCGCCGAAGAAGCCTATCGTCTTATGGCTTATAAAGACGAATATGAGGTCGCCCGTTTGTATTCCTCCACCGCATTTCGTGACGGATTGGCGCGTCAATTCAATCGATCCGCAAAAGTGTCCGTGCATTTGGCGCCGCCTCTGATTTCCAGGCTTGACCCGGAAACGGGGCGACCGCGAAAACGGGTATTTGGGCCTTGGGTTTTCACACTGTTTCGCGTTCTCGAAAAATTTAAGGTGCTTCGCGGATCACCGTTCGACCCCTTCGGATATTCGGTGGAAAGACGCATGGAGCGTGCGTTGATCGTCGATTATGAAAAAATGATCCGGCGGGTTTGTCTGCGTCTGGACGCTGGTAATCACGCCTTGGCGGTAACCATCGCCCGCTCAACGGATTCAATCAGGGGATTTGGCCCCATCAAACGGGAAAATATGATCGTTGCCCGGCGGCGTATGGCGCAGTTGGTCGATGAATTCAACGGCCATGCAGCGCCCCAAACACCCGAGCACCGTCAACAAAACAGGGCGGCTTAACGAAAAGGAGGCTTAGTATGTACTTTGAACATGTGGAATTCGACTCGCACGAAAAAATCCTCTTCATTCATGACGCTGTTTCGAATTTAAGAGCAATTATCGCAATCCATGACACCCGTTTAGGGCCCGCGCTCGGCGGCACCCGGTTTTGGAATTACGCCGATAGCGCCGATGCTCTAGGCGACGCCTTGCGGCTCTCCAAAGGGATGACCTACAAAAATGCGCTTGCAGGGTTACCATTTGGCGGCGGTAAAGCGGTGGTCCTGATCGACCCTGCCCAAGGTAAGTCGCCAGCCTTGCTACGGGCGTATGCGGAGGCGCTCAACCAACTGGACGGCCAGTTTATCACAGGCGAAGACGTTGGTATGACCGTCGCGGATGTCGATCAAATTCGTGTTCACACGCCATTTATCGCGGGATCGTCAACCACGCGCGCCGCCAGCGGCGACCCCTCCCGGTTTACCGCTGAAGGGGTTTACCGATGTCTCCTTGAAACGGCTGAAGTCGCATTTGGTAGTATGGATTTAAACGGCGCTCGAATTGGCGTTCAAGGGCTAGGCGCAGTCGGTTGGAAGTTGGCCGAGAAGCTGTACAAAGCCGGCGCGACGCTCCTGGTGAGCGATCTCGATCGAACGAAAACACGGCGCGCTGTTGATGTTTTTAACGCCATCGAAACGGCGCCTGAATGGATCATGCGGCAGGAGATGGATATTTTTGCGCCTTGTGGTTTGGGCCGGATTTTGAGCGATGAAAGTGTCGCCGCATTAAAAGCCAAGGCAGTCGCCGGCGCCGCGAACAATCAACTTTCACATCCCGGTGTCGACCAATTTCTTTCTCAACGCGGCATTCTCTATGCGCCGGATTTTGTTATTAATGCGGGCGGTGTTCTCAATGTCGCAGCGGAAGCTCAGGGCGATTATGATTGTGAAAAAGTGATGAAGCAGGTCCATCGGATTCCCAAACGATTAAGGTCAATCTTTGATCGATCAAAAGCGACGGGGCGTTCCACTGGCGCTATCGCTGATGTGCTCGCTCAGGAGATACTTCATCAAGTGAATAAAGCCGCTTGATTGAAAAAAAACAGTGATTTTCATCACGATGTAGAGAGTAATCGGATAAAATATACAAATTGTGGTATAATATTAAAAGTTGAATAAAATATCGACATCTTAACATTACATAAATCAGTCGATATTAGAGTCGTATTATAAACTACTAATTTTTCGTCTCAGAATGATCTTAATTTTCTGACGATACAGGAGAAACACCGAGGAAATTTTTGTAACAACAAGCCGCCATATAGGAGCGATATGTTATGGAAAATAACGATGTCTTTACGCTGTTCAAGGAAACCTTTGAACAACACCGTGAAACTGAATTATCGCTCCGAGAGTACTTGAATGGATGTCGAGAAGATCCAGGCATGTACGCATCGACGGCTGAACGCATGATTGCCGCGATCGGCAAACCGGAACTTGTGGACACCAGCAAAGATGAGCGGTTGGGTCGCATATTTATGAACCGGACGGTAAAGCGTTATCCTAATTTTTCTGAATTTTACGGTATGGAGGAAACGGTCGAAAGAATCGTTGGATTCTTTACCCATGCCGCCCAGGGGCTCGAAGAGCGCAAACAAATTTTGTACCTGCTGGGTCCGGTGGGCGGGGGGAAGTCCTCTCTTGCGGAATGCCTGAAATCTCTCATTGAACTCGAGCCATTTTATACGTTGAAGGCCGGGGATGATATCAGCCCTGTTTTTGAAAGCCCGCTGGGATTGTTCAATCCGGTTGAGATGGAAGCGCTACTGGAGGAAAAATACAATATTCCCCGACGTCGCTTGACCGGTCTCATGTCGCCCTGGGCGTTAAAACGTCTGTTCGAATTTGAAGGAGATATTTCCAAATTCACCGTGGTTAAACTCTATCCGTCTAAATTGCGTCAGATTTGCGTCTCAAAAACCGAGCCCGGCGATGAAAACAATCAGGATATTTCGTCACTGGTCGGGAAAGTCGATATTCGCAAACTCGAGTATTTCAGCCAGAACGACAGCGACGCGTATTCCTATAGCGGCGGCTTGAATCTCACGGGCCAGGGCCTTCTTGAATTTGTCGAAATGTTCAAGGCGCCCATAAAAATGCTGCATCCGCTGCTGACGGCTACCCAGGAAGGTAACTACGTCGGCACGGAGGGCTTAGGCACCATACCGTTCCAGGGCATTGTCCTCGCACACTCCAATGAAGCCGAGTGGCGCGCCTTTAAAAACAACAAAAACAACGAGGCTTTCATCGATCGGGTATGCGTCATCAAGGTACCGTATTGTCTCCGTGTCGATGAAGAAACAGCCATCTATGACAAACTGCTCAAGAACAGCGAATTGAACGACGCGCCCTGCGCACCGGGGACACTGGAAATGATGTCCCAACTTTCTGTCATGTCGCGTCTGAAGGAGCATGAGAACTCCAATATTTACTCAAAGATGCGCGTCTATAACGGTGAAAAGCTTCAAGACGTTGATCCCAACGCGAAACCCATTCAGGAGTATCGGGACGCCGCAGGCGTCGATGAAGGCATGGAGGGAATATCGACCAGATTCGCCTTCAAGGTTCTGGCGGAAACTTTCAATTACGACTCGATGGAGGTTTCGGCGGACCCGGTCCATCTAATGTATGTGATGGAACAGGCAATTCTGCGCGAACAGTTTCCGGACGAGGTTGAAGCGCGGTACCTGGAGTTCATTAAAGGCGAGATCGTTACCCGATACGCCGAGTTCATTGGGCTTGAAATACAGAAAGCCTATCTGGAATCATACGGGGATTATGGTCAAAACCTGTTTGATCGCTACATCACATATGCAGACGCCTGGATAGAAGGGCAGGACCACAAGGACCCCGATACGGGGCAACTGCTGGATCCCCAGGTTCTGGAACAGGAATTGTCTAAAATTGAAAAGCCTGCAGGCATTTCCAACCCGAAGGATTTTCGCAACGAGGTCGTTAAATTTACGCTTCGCGCGCGCGCCAATAACGAAGGCGAGAACCCAAGCTGGACCTCCTATGAAAAACTGCGCGAGGTGATTGAAAAACGCATGTTCAGTCAGGTGGAAGACCTGCTCCCGGTCATCAGCTTCGGGACGAAGAAGGACAAGGAAACCGAAAGCAAGCACAACGAGTTTGTCGAACGTATGGTGAGTGAAAAATACACCTACCGTCAGGTTCATCGGTTGGTCGACTGGTACATGCGGGTGAACAAGTCGAACTGATCGCCGAGTAACCGGTTTCGAAGTGGAGAGGGGCTGCGGAACGTCAACAATCAGCCGAGGCGCACCATGTATTTTATTGATCGTCGACTAAATCCCAAAGGTAAGAGCGTTATCAACCGCCAACGATTTTTGCGCCGTGCGCGTGAAGAAATCCGGCAGGGGGTCAAGGAAGCTGTAAATAGCGGCAAAGTCGCCGACATCAGCGCCGATGGCCGTATTTCCATCCCGTCCAAGGGGTTGCACGAACCGCGGTTTGTCTATGATCACGCCAAGGGCGTGTCCGAGCGTATTTTTCCGGGCAACAAAAAATTTGTTAAAGGAGACCAGATCGCTCGACCGCCATCGGGGTCGGGTTCCGGTCCGGGCGATGATGGGCAAGAGGCGTCCGAGGACGGCGAAGGCGACGATGATTTTCGCTTTACGCTCACGCGCGAGGAGTTTCTGGATATCTTCTTTGAAGATCTGGCGCTGCCGGATCTCGTGAAAAAGGAGCTCAAGGAGCTTCTCGAATTCGAGAACCGACGCGCGGGAATCGTTAAGACCGGGTCGCCGGCGAATATGGATTTGCGGCGGACTATGCGCCACAGCCTGACGCGCCGGATCGGGCTCAAACGTCCCCGTTTGAAAGCGATAGATGATTTGGAAAATGAGTTGGAGGTTCTGCGATCCCGGTCCTTCCTGGGCGATGAAGACCAGCGACGCATCAGTGAGATTGAAGCGGAACTAGAGACCTTTCGACGGCGCCGACGGATTATTCCCTATATCGATCCCACGGATGTTCGTTTTAGAAACTACACCAAATTTCCCATTCCAAACACGCGCGCGGTCATGTTTTGCCTGATGGATGTTTCGGGCTCCATGTCCGAGGACAAAAAGGACCTCGCCAAGCGGTTTTTCATGCTGCTGCATTTGTTCCTTATCCGGCGCTACAAAAAGGTCGACATTGTCTTTATTCGCCACACTAGCCAGGCGTCGGAAGTCGACGAGGAGACCTTTTTTTACTCCACCGAAACCGGCGGCACCGTCGTGTCCACCGCGCTGGAGGAAATGCGTAAAATCGTTGCGGATCGATATCCAACGTCAACCTGGAACATATACGCGGCCCAAGCCTCCGACGGCGATACTTTTGGTCAGGATCAGGAAGTCTGCGTCGCTATGTTGCGCGAGAGCATTATGCCTGCGTGCCAATACTTCGCCTATATCGAGGTTATGGAGGAACACGAGGAGGACTTGTTCAAAGACGAAAGCAACGCAACGAAACTGTGGCGCGCCTACAGCGTCGTTCAGGAGGAATACGACAATTTCGCCATGCATCGCGCCGCCCGTCCGCCCGATATTTTTCCGATTTTTCGGGATTTGTTCACGACGCAAAAGGAGGGCTGAGCCATGCCAGCCGCAAAACAGCAAAAAAGCCGGATCGAGAATTTTCTCTACACCGGAAAGGATTGGGATTTCGATACGCTGAAACGCAGCCTGGACGCGATTGAGGAGATCGCCGTCGAAGAAATGGGGCTGGACGTTTATCCCAATCAGATTGAAGTCATTACGGCGGAGCAAATGCTGGACGCCTACTCGACCGTCGGGCTGCCGCTTATGTACAAGCATTGGTCGTTTGGGAAGAGTTTTGTTCGCAACGAATCCATGTATCGCAAAGGGGATACCGGGTTGGCCTACGAAATTGTCATCAACGCCAACCCCTGTATTTCTTATATCATGGAAGAAAATTCCATCACCATGCAGGTGATGGTGATGGCGCATGCGGCGTTTGGTCATAATCACTTTTTCAAGAACAACCATTTGTTTCAGCAGTGGACGGACGCCTCGGCGATTCTGGATTACATGCAATATGCGCGGGACTACATCGCGCAATGTGAAGAGCGCCACGGCCTAGACGCGGTTGAGGCAATTCTGGACGCCGCCCACGCTATTCGTGAAAACGGCGTGGATCGATACACGCGCATACCCACAAAAAGCGAAGCTGAACTAAAGTCGCGGGACGCTCGTCGCCTTGATCATGAACGAGACAATTACAATGATTTGTGGCGAACGCTCCCGCCTCTGGATGATTCCGAAACACCGGAAAAAGAGGAACAACAGCGAAAGGCGGCTTTGGCGACGCGCCTGGGATTGCCGGAATCAAATCTGCTGTACATGTTGGAAAAACAAAGCCCTGTTCTCGATGGATGGCAACGAGAAATTCTGCGGATCGTCCGTACGACCGCGCAGTACTTTTACCCGCAAAAACAAACCAAAGTCATGAATGAGGGCTGCGCCTGTTTTTGCCACTACGAAATCATGAACCGGTTATACGATAAGGGATTGATCGGCGACGGCGCGATGTTGGAGTTCATCGATTACCATAGCCGTGTGATTGCGCAGCCGTCCTTCGACTCCCGAGGGTATGGCGGCCTTAACCCTTATGCTCTCGGGTTCGCCATGATGCAGGATATCAAACGAATCTGCGAGGAACCGACGGACGAGGACCGGGAATGGTTTCCGGATATCAGCGGATGCAACAAGACAATGCATGTGTTGAAGGACGCTTGGCGAAACTATCGCGATGAGAGCTTCATCCTGCAATTTCTCAGCCCGCATCTCATTCGAAAGTTCCGTCTGTTTCAAGTGCATGACGATTCGAACGAAGAAACTCTTCTCGTGAACGCCATTCATAACGCGCAGGGCTATCGCTCCATTCGGCGGGCCTTGTCAAAAAGTTATACGGTCACCGCTATGGAGTTGGACATTCAGGTCGTCGGCGCGGCGATGGATGACGACCGAACCTTGACCCTGAAACATATGATGCATGACCAGATTCCCGCAAAATCATCCGAGGCCCGCCGCGTCTTGGAGCAAGTACGGGTTTTGTGGGGATTCGACGTCGTCCTGTTGACCGAAGACGCCGCCACCGGTGAAATTCTCGATGGCCTGAAATGCACCAACGAGGGCGTCGCAAAAATCAACACGGAAGAAGAAAGCGAGGCCGCCGAACTATGCCTTGTCTAATCGCGAATAAATGAAAAGCCATCACGGGAATTGATTGCCGCGTACGACCTAATGTTTGCAGCGCAAGATTATTACATAAGGGCGGATACGATCTCCTCCCATTCTTCGTTTAAAGGCGCTGCAGATGCCGGTTGTTTTGCGCGGTTATACCAGTATCCGGCATTGGCGTTATCGCCTTCGACACGGTGTAAATGTGCGTGGACCCACGCTCCTATAGGGTCGTCTTGCGCTTGCGCGCATTGGTGGGCTTTATGCCAATCGCCTTTACCTTGATACCATAAAGCTTGCAGCGCTAATTCCGTATCTTCCGGCGGGGCGTCTTGGCCGAGAGACGCTTTGAAAGATTTAAGGTTCATATCACCTCTCAACTAAGAAATGCGGAGATGGGTGAGAAATACGGAGACAGGTGAGAATTGAGGGGGGTGGGGCTTCCCTATATTACGGCGGAGGCGGAACCTACGACGGCGACCGTGCCGTCGTCTTTTTCCATCCAGACCTTGATGTTCGCCTTCCCGTCTTTCGTGTCGGTGATGACGCCCTTCGCGGTGACGTGGTCGTCTGGCCAGACGATGTTGACGAACTTCACATCAAGCGTTCCGCCTTCGTAATAGCCCTGTCCGAAATGTTGCTCGAGCATCTGACCGATAAGGGACATCGTCATTCTGCCGCCAACGACGACCTCGTCAAAGCCAAGCGCCTCCGATGCGCTTTTATCTGTGTGATAGCTTCGGTTCCCGTGGAAAAATACGCCGCACATTTCTATATCGATGTTGCGATCAATGCTTTCGATCGTCTCACCGGCTGGCGCTTCGAATTTTCGGACGCCTTCTTTCTTTTTTGGGTCGCGCAGGGCGAGTTTTCCTGAAGTCTGGTTCAATAGAAAACTTTGATGGTGAATGCCGCGAACGATGAGCTTCGACCCATCAAAAACGCTCACCTCCTGTTTAACGACGGAGCGGTTGCGCCACTCATAGATGTCGAGAATCGTGGAAGTCCGGCGGTACTCGCGATCCGGAAATATCGGATGATGAAAGTCCCATTCCTGACGAATCCACAAATTGCCAAAGGCGTTTTCGAACTGCGCGCCCTTGTAGCCGACATCAACCTGACTGACCATCATCGCAGGCGCAGCGGGCTTATCCCAAAAGTTGGGTTTGTTATATCGTGCGCGATCCACTGTTAGGCCGTCGCAATAGTGATCCAGCATGGCGGGTGTGCACAT
>JAESSL010000065.1 GCA_016764135.1 Alphaproteobacteria bacterium | reverse complement strand
TCAGGTCGCGCTATTCCGGTATCTGGCGGGCGTATCGGTCATCACGCCGATCTATTTTTGGGGTCCGGGCCATTCAATGCGCTTGCGTCAGCCCATACGCATGATGGATGGTTTTCATGTTCTGCGCGCATTGATGGGCGCTTTAAGCGTGGCGGCGGGCGCTTATGCGGTTTTACGAATTCCACTGGCGAACGCACAGGCCATCAGCGCCACAAGCGGTGTTTTCGGAATCGGGTTGGCGGTTATCTTTTTGCATGAGCGGATCGGGTGGCGCGGCATATGCGCCATTCTGGTCAGCCTGTCCGGCGCGGTCATCGTCGCGGAGCCGCGTTTCGGGGAGTCAACGTTCTGGTTTTCCACCGGCGCTATCGCCGCCTTCGTCAGCGCACTCGCCTGGGGCGTTGATTCCATCGTCCTGAAATTCACCTCCGCGCGAGACGATCCCATCCGCCTTTTGATGGTGGTGAATGTCACCGCGGCGCTGTTTTTACTCGGCCCCGCCCTGCTTTACTGGAGCCCCATCAGCGGGACGGCGATCGCCTTGTTGCTGGCCATGGGCCCCATCGCGATCATCGGTCAGTATTGCAACATTCGGGGATTTCGACTGGCGGCGTCGGTCGATCTGGTCGCCATTCGATACAGCGGTGTTATTTTTGCGGCGATGTTCGGGGTCATCGTGTTTGACGAATGGCCCACCTTCGCGTTGATGATTGGCGGTCTTCTGGTGTGTGGCGGCGCCGTAGCAGCCCTTGCCCTGCGGACCAGGGATCAAGGCTGACCGCCCCAGATTCGCGACAGCACTAAATTTAGGTTCGACAAACGATTATCATTGGTATCAAATTAGTCTGGACATCAACCCGCCAACGCCCGGCCAAGATAAGGGCCAGAATTCGAGGATGATATGACCGCCGTAGATTCGCCGCTCGATTCCGTATCCGCCGTAGACTTTGGCTCAGACGAAGCCGTTATGGCGCGCTACCTGAAAGAAGGAACGGCGCGCGCCCTGGCTATGGATAACCGGGGCCCCATCCGCTTGGACAGCGACGGCAATCTTGATCCCGCTATTCTGGAGTCCTACTGGCGTCACGGGTTTTATATTTTTGAAAACGTCATTGGCGCGGCGGAACGCGCCGATTTAAAACGCGACGTCGAGGATATCCTTGAGCGCATTCCCGCCACCAAGGACGCCAAAATCGACAAGCACGGGCGCCCGGCGCTTGGGGCGGATCTAAAAGGCCGGTCCGTACGACTGGTCAAACCGCTATCGGACCCCTATGGTGGCACCGCCGCCAATTATGGCCGTCACCCTGTCAAAATGCAGGAACCCGACGTCCCGACCGGCGCCCCGGATTATGTGTTCCATGTTCTGCTCGGATCGCTGCAACATTCCGATGCATGTTTGCGCCTTTACGCGCATCCAGAATTGCTGGCGGTCGCCGCCGCCATCAACGGACCCGATTTTACGCCGTTCAACGAGGCGATCTGGGTCAAGCAACCGCGTCTTGGCGGCTCCGTCGCCTGGCATCAGGATGGCTGGACCCATTGGGACAGTCCCGAACTGGACGAAGGCACGCATGGGGTTAATTTCATGGTGCAACTGTATGGCTGCGACGCCGCCAATGGATTGTGGGTCGTGCCGGGCTCACACCGTCTTGGCAAACTCGACGTTCGAACCTTGCGCGATGAGTCCGGGACAGATCGCCTGCCAGACGCCGTGCCTTTTATTTGTGGCCCCGGCGACGTCGCCATCACCAACCGTCAGGCCGTGCACGGCTCTTTCGCCAACACCAGCGAGAACATACGCGTCACCCTCAATGCGGGCTTCCACCGCCGAAAATCAGTTTTGAATGTCCGCAGCGGCGGCGTTCATAACGAAATTTCCACCTATGACGACGCCTATATCAAGGATCGATCCCGTTTGATCATGTACGGAATCGACGCGCGGCGCCAACGCTTCCCGGATGAGACGCCCTACACCTATGCGCCGCTGGCCGACTCTGCAGACCACTACAAATGGACCGCCGAGGCCAAGGCCGACATCCGGGATTATAACCTCCGCGATATCGGAATTTAACGCCAAAAATCAACGCCAGAATTTAACGCTGAAATTCAACCCCAGAATTTGGCCGCTGGTTTCCCGCAACATCATCGATCTCGAGCGTTTTCCCAACAAAACCTTATTCCAGCCCTATTACGCGCCATATTTGACGCGATAGTGGGCTGGATACGGTTTTTGACAACATTCCACAGGGGATCCGAACATGATGGAACAGTTACTCGCGAAGAAGAAAAAGAAGCAGCAATCCGCCGCAGCGCCGAGCGCAGACACGACAACATCACCGCGTTACAGCGCCCGGTCCGATCCGGCGACGACGCGTCGCTCGTCCGAATCCGGCGCTGACGCCACATATCATATCCCGGCGCCCTCCCCCAATGACCGCGCCGTCCAGATTGGACCCGGCGTCGAATTCGAGGGAACGATACAGAATTGCGACGAATTGATTATTGAAGGCACGGTGAAAGCCACAATAACCGCCACGCGCATGCTGGTGCTCGAGGGCGGCTGTTTCACCGGCGCCGCAATGGTCGGCGAGGCCAAGGTTCAGGGACAATTTGATGGCGCGTTGACGGCGTCGTCCAAACTAACCGTGGAAACAACCGGCCATGTCTCAGGTGAAATCCGATACGCCGAACTGGAAATTTCATCCGGCGGCGTTCTGACGGGAGACATTGGCGAGTACGCGCCCGACGCAAAAAACACCGGCGCGTACCCACCGGACAACATGGAATCCAAACCAGGCATCACCGCGCCGCTTAGGGACGACATAAAAAATACGCCACAAATACCTAAGGATTCCGCTGATTCCTGACAACCTACGACAATCAAACGCCGGGACGCCATTTCAATAAGGATGCGAGTTCGATAGTCTCCTGTAGCGAGGAACGCGCCGTCGGCGCTTATTTTTCTTCTCCTCGACCTTCACACGGAGAATTTTATCGACCGTCTGTTTGACATATACGGTCCGAAGTACCGCGTCCTTGTAACGGCCACGGGTATGCTCGCGGCGTCCACCATGGTCGTTTCCGGCACCATCGTGAATGTCGCGGTGCCCGATGTCATGGGCGCCTATGGCTTGGGACAAAGCGAAGTGCAGCTCATGTCGACCGCGTTCATGATCGCCATGACGACGGGACAGTTGCTCAACGCCTGGGTCGTGGCCGTCATCGGTCAACGCTGGGGATTTCTGGCGACGCTCACCTTGTTCATTATCGGTAGCCTCGTCGCCGGTTTCGCCGAGAACTTCGGCATGATCGTCTTTGGCCGTGTGTTGCAGGGCATCGCCGCCGGGGTCATCCAGCCGCTGGTCATGGTGACGTTGTTTCAGGCTTTTCCCGAAGGTAAGCGCGGATCGGCGCTCGGGCTCTACGTCATGGGGCTGGTCGGCGCCGCCTCCATCGGCCCCCCCATGGGCGGACTGGTCATCGAATATTTCAACTGGCGTTATATTTTCTTTGCGCCGCTGGTGCTGGTCGCGATCGCCTTGCCGCTGGGCGCCATGTTCATGCCCTCGGTGCGCAGCGACAATCCGCCCCGGTTTGACTGGATCGGCTTCGTCCTGATCAGCGTCTCGCTGTATTGCATCATGACAGCCGTTTCCAACGGCGCGCGCGAAGGATGGGAATCCGACTATATCGTCAGTCTGTTCATCATCAGTTTCGTCGCCGCCGCCGCATTTTTACAATCCCAGCGGCGCGAAGGCGCCTCCATGCTGGATTTATCCCTCTTCAAAAACAAGATGTTCGCCATCGCCGTCCTGGTGACGTCTTTTTCCGCCATTGGAAATTTCGCGTCCGTCTACGCGGTGCCGGTCGCCGCCCAACTGGTGCAGAACATGACGCCGTTCGAAGCCGGGCTAGCCCTCATGCCGTCGATGATGCTGGCCATGTTCATCATGCCGATCAGCGGGCGATTATCCGATAAAATCCCGCCTCATATCGCGATCATTACGGGGTTTGTTTTCCTGACCGCGGGCGTCATACCCTTCGCTTTCGCCGACGCGAACACCTCGTTCACCATGATTATGATTTATGGACTGATTGGCCGCTGGGCGACCGCGTTCGTTCAGCCTTTTATCATGAACACCGCACTCAATTCCTTGCCGAAGGAAAAACTCAACGCGGGCGGCGGCGCCATAAATTTCTGTCGGCAACTGGTGGGTTCGCTGGGCACAAATTTATGGGTCGTCATCGTCGATTGGCGCATCGACTTTCACGCCAGCGCGTTGACCAGCGCGCAAAGCGCCGCCACAGGCGCCAATGCGGAGTTCCTGCGGGGCGTAGAGCAGATATACCGAGAAGCGGGCGTCCCGGAGGCGGATCGCCATGCGGGCGGGTTATACTATCTGGGACAGGTGATTGAAGCGCAGGCGAATGCGTTGGGATTTCAGGACGGGTTCTGGTTTCTCGCAATTTCCTACGCCGCGGGCATCGTTCCCGCGTGGTATCTGGGGCGGTTGTATAACAAATCGCGGCGAAAATAGACGAACCAATCATTCACACGGATATACTCAGACAAAATTTAACACATAGAAACACACAGACAGGGGGAACAATTATGGATTTGAATCTAACGAAAAAATCAGTTGTCGTGACGGGCGGCAATCGAGGCATTGGACGCGCCATCGCTCTGTCCTTCGCCAAGGAAGGCGCAAATGTCGCCATTGTCGGCCGAGACACCGAAGCGCTGGCCCGGGTAAAGGGTGAGATCGAGGCCATTGGCGTCAAGGCGTGCGCAATTGCGGCGGATTTATTCACAGCAGAAGGGTGCAAGCGCGCGGTGAATGAAACAGCAGCGGCGTTTGGCGGTCTGGACGTGCTGGTGAACAACGCCTCGACATCGGTCAGCGGCAGTCTCGAAACGCTCACCGATGAGCAATTGATGGAACGCCTGAACGGTAAAACACTGGCCTATATGCGTTGT